>NZ_RCOS01000076.1 GCF_003947435.1 Candidatus Methanodesulfokora washburnensis | reverse complement strand
GTATCACCCACCAAGAGCTGAATGCTGAGTCTATCACAAAGCTTGTTATGGACAGCACTGCCACGTTAATTGATTCCCTGTGAGAATTCCCCATCTTTCTTCATCCCCGTATCAGCCTTCACCTCAGCTTAACTGATTTTGGATTTCCTCAAGCTTTTGCAATGTATTACGATATCTATAAGTTATTTTTCCTGCCTGAAATGTGAAATGAGAGAAGATTAGTGTACTCGCCAAAGATGAGCTCTCAGGGTGCTGAAAATTGGTTAAGATGAAATTGCATAGGCTGAACAATGGATTTTTCGCTCCCTTGACTTGGGAATATTCTAGGGATGATAGAAAGCTATTAGGGTGCAATTGTTGAGAATAGCCCAATGCTTTTCTCCTTTTGGTATCAGAATTGCATCTCCTTCGCCTACATGAAATTCCTCTCCCTCTATTGTTATCTTAGCTATTCCTTTCTGCACATAGGCTATCTCATCCACCTCATGTGTGTGCTCAGGTATTGTCTCCTCTCCCTCTGATTCCACTCTTACTACCCTCACATTGCCCTTTTCTAGTATAGGAGTCCTTCTCATAACCCACGTTCGTGCCTAAAAATTATAAAGCTTTCCTTCATGAGATCCTACTTTTTCATTCCAATTCTAGATTAGATTTCTTTTCAAAGATTCTTCAATTTCTAGCCATTATCTTGTACACATTAATTTGTTTACATATAATTATAGAATACTTACTTTGGCAGTTTCGATAATAAGCCTCGTTCTGGGGCAGAAGTTGACTTCTGGGGTAGAAGCACCATTCAACGGGAGGATAAAAGGAGAAAGAACCTGTATAATACAGAAAGAGAGCTTATGAAATAAGGAAGGAGTATTAGAAGACCTCCTGTCCCAATAATTGGTATAAGAATGATCCTCTGCTTTTGATCTCAGTAATGCAGAAAATTTAAAAACAATGTTTATAACTAACGAGGGGGGTTAGTAACTAACGAGGGGGGTTAGTAATGTACTTCGATGTCAACCCGAAGGAGAGAAAAGAGGATCTTTTTAACAGGGAGAAGGAGCTAAAAAGCATTATAGAGGCATTAAATCTGAGAGAGAGGCTGATTGTGGTCTATGGAATAAGAAGGATCGGGAAGACAAGCGTAATAAGGGTTTCCCTGAGGGATTTTCCCCATGTCCTTCTGGACATAAGGCAGCTGTACTTCAGTGAGAACATTGTGACAATGCCTCTCTTAGTAAAATATGTTCTAGAGGGATTTAGGGCACGCATGAAGACAAGTGAAAAGCTTTATCTTGGCCTAAGAGATGTTATGAGCAGGATAAGAGGGCTGAGAATTGGAGAGATTGGGATTGAGATCGAGCCAAGTGCCAAGATATCCCTTACAGATATCCTCTCCAGAGTTGATGAGTGGTGCGAGGAGAAAGGAGAGAGGTTTGTCTTTGCATTCGATGAAGCACAGTATCTGAGGTTCTCAAATGTCAGATATGATGGTATAATTGCATGGGCAGTTGATAACCTGAGAAATCTGAGCTTTATGCTTTCTGGAAGCGAGGTTGGGGTGCTGAAGGAATTTCTCAGGGTTGATGAGCCGAGCTCACCTCTTTATGGGAGGTACATGAGGGAGGTCTATGTCGACAGGTTCACCGATGAGGAGAGCAGAAAATTCCTTTATGCTGGCTTCAGGGAGCTTGGAATGGAGCCAGATTCAAGTGAGATAGAGGATACTTTGAAAGCCCTTGATGGAGTAGTTGGATGGCTCACCCTGTATGGCTACATTAGGGCTGTGAGGAAATTCCCACATGAGGATGCGCTGGCCAAGGTGTTCGAGGAGGGATCAAGGCTTGTGATGGAGGAGCTGGATAAGGTGATCTCCCCATCCAGAAAAAGATATTTAGCAATAATGAAAGCTGTTGCCCATGGCTCAAATTCCTGGAGCGATATAAAGGCATATGTAACAGTTAAAACAGGGCCCATTCCTGATAGCAGGCTCAACGAGCTCATAAAGAACTTGGTAAGATATGGCTATCTGGAGAAAGAGGATGACAAATACAGAATACCGGATCCTGTTGTGAAGCGGGCTGTCATGCAGTAGTTGCATCACAGCGCTAACAAGGATTCGGTTTAAACTAGATCACTTGAAAAGCCTTTAGTTATTCAAAGAGGGAGCCAAGAATACTTATTTCAATAGAAGAACAGATGCAAAAATCTTGTTGATAAGTCCATAAAATTTAAATTTTCCACGAATATCTATCAGCAGGTGTCTTCTGTGAGTATGAAGACAACAAGAAAAGGTGTTCTCATCCCAGAGGAACTTTTCAAAGAGATGATAGGCGTATTCACTAGGATAGAGCAAATTCTAGCTACATTGGAAACGCTTGCAGATGAAGATACTCTGGAGATCATAAAGAGGAGCAGAGAGGAGATTGCTAAAGGGAGATACGTAGAGTGCTCTATAGAGGATCTTGAGAGAGTTTTGAGGTAGGATCTGCAGAGTTTTATTTCAAGGACTTCCTATAAAGCTTAAAGAACTTTTTATAGCACCTTATCTCAGTTCAGCTGTGGAGAGAGGGTACGATCCAATTGCTCTTGCTGAGACCACAAGGAAAATTGTGGAAAGAGACGGAAAAAGGAAGTACTACAGGTTCAGAGGAGGCAGGTGGTATGGAGGAATAGCAACTGCTGATTGTGTTGGCTGCAACCTTAGGTGCATCTTCTGCTGGAGCAATGTGCCGAGGGACAATCCGACAATGAGCTGGAAGTTCTACAGCCCTGAGGAGGTATATCGCAATCTAGTAAAAATAGCTGAGAGAAGAAAGTACAGGCTGATCAGGATATCGGGGAATGAACCAACGATATGCTGGGATCACCTAATAAAAATTCTGGAGCTTGTTGAGCAGGATGGCCGCTTCAAGTTCATCCTTGAGACAAACGGGATCCTGATAGATAAATCAAAAGCTGAAGATTTATCCAAGTTTAGAAGAGTTCATGTGAGAGTATCGCTAAAGGGGACATGTGAGGAAGAATTCAGTCTTCTCACAGGGGCAAGGCCTGAGGCATTTGAGCTTCAGCTTAACGCACTGAAGCATTTGGCAGATCACAGTGTCCCAGCCCATCCAGCCGCAATGCTCTCCTTCTCAAGCAGGGAGAACATAAGCAAGCTTATAAAGAGGCTTGATGAGATAGATCCTGTTTATGTAAGGGAGTTCGAGGAGGAATATGTGTTTCTGTATCCCCATGTTAAGGATAGATTGAGAAGAGCTGGAATCACACCAAAAGTGGCGTATGAGCCGGATAGAGTGCCCGAGGATCTTGTTTAGTTTCTGAAATTTTTGTCAATAGACGAGCTGAATATCGTCATTCCAAAAAAAAGTAAATAAAGAAAAAAGGATTTTATTACAGGATCAGATATGAGGGGCAGGTTGGGCCTGTGCCTTGTGGTTTTCCTTCTGGCCATCGGGATCTCGACAATCCTCATAAATGCCCAGTACTCCGACCCAGCTGCACCCACATGGGAGCGCTACAGACCCCTGATAGGGGGAATTCAGTATTATGCAGATAAAGGCGCATGCACATTAAGTTATGCTGCAAGAGATTCAACCGGTAGAGTAGGTATGGTGACAGCCAGACATTGTGCCTCACAGTCTTCGCCTCTCTATCAGCCTGATGATAGCTCTATCAGCTACTATATAGGGACACCAGCTATTTGGACCTATGATATCGACGCGATGTTTGTCCGTTTCAGTAACTCAGTTCCATATGTTCTTCATATAAATAACTTCTATGGTACATATTATCCAACCAAATGGAATGTATATGACTATGTTCCAGTACAGGACATTGGATACTTTTTCGGTGTACCTGTTTTCAAGACTGGCAGGACGACTGGCACAACACAGGGTACAATTGATCAAGTTTATTATACGTACATTATCGGAGCTAATCTATCTGCAGAGCGGGGGGATAGTGGTTCTCCTCTTTATGCTATCTCGCCACATGGAGATGGAGCTTTACTATTCGGACATCTGGTAGGGGGAAGCTCAGATTATACACTTTATATATCGGTCTCAGGAGTTATCGATTACTTGGGAATAAAACCTCTAACATATCCGTAGAGAGGTGATATCAATGAGATTTATCTATCTTGTTCTGCTCACGCTTCTTCTGATCCCCCTGAATTACTATGTTGCCGATCCAGAAAGGGAGATGCAGCTCTCAGTAGGGGAGGAGAATGGCATCTACTATTTGGTGTTCAACCCAAGGGCATATGACTACGTTTACAGGAACTGCTACGTATGTATTGAAAGAGGGCATGGAAGAAGTTGCATCTACGATCTAGGAGGAGACGGGTACAAGATTTATAAGAGGCTGGGGATCATAGAGACAGACACAAATACCCCAGATTACAGAATATATGTCAGTGAAAAGCCGAATAAGAGCTATTTAGAGCCCATTCCTGATGAGATCGCTGAATATTTGTCAAAGCTGAACTTAAAGATCGATTATATTACGTCATTTAGAAATGCATTGATAATATATGCCTTTAAGGATTCATCTATAAAACTGCCCAAGAATCTCATCAGCAAGCTTGAAGAACTTCCTCCCAGAGCTGAGTTAAGGAGAAAGATAGCTGTTGTTGTGATACAGCCAGTTACAGAGGAGCAAGGTAAGAGGGCATTTGATATCATGAATAAAATAGGAAGGGAAGCTACCAATGGCAGCTTGAGGTCTTTCTGCGTCGTAACTTCCATGTTACAATTTGTTCCAGAGCTTGTTGGTGCATATGTAGATGGGAGATGCCTAGAGGAGAAGGGCATATCGGAGAGACAGGCAATAGATGCCATAAGGAATGTGGTTGATGAAAGCTATCCTCTTAAGGTGATAATAGACTACAATTCCACATTTAGTAAGATTTCTCCACTTCCGCTGGAGAGGAGAAACAACTCCACGCCAACCACTTCTTCAAACCATAATGAGATTTACATTATACCAGTACTGCTTTCCCTTGTGGCAATAGCAATTCTCGCCAGAAGGAAGAGGGCTATCTGAAACCTCAGGTAATCCCCTCTTTTTATTTTATTCTCAGATCTAGTTTATTAGAAACGGCTCTGTGGAAAATTCTTCTTGTTAATCTGCCTTCACCTCGGTTACAAGGAGTTAAAAACTGCTTCCACTTAGCGTAAAGTTTAATAACCTCAGTGATGTGATCAGTACTGTTAAGTTTAAATATAATCTCCCATTTTTTGAGCCGTGCCCGGTATGTGGGGAAAAAGCCCGAATGGGCACAGGCAGAGAAGATAGATGTGGGGGGCTTCATCCGTTCACCCCGAAGGCCCTCAAAAGGGGGAAGGGATGAAAGTATATAGACTAGAACGGTTATTAACTACCTGAAGGTGTATCCTGCGACATATCCTTGAGGTGATGAGATATCTAGTAAAAGTTGTCTAATTCTCCTTGTTCTGCTGGCAATTCTTATGATTCCACTGAATTATTATGCTGCTGATCCGGAGAGGGAGAAGAACTTCTTAATAAAGGAGGAGAATGGCATCTACTATTTGGTGTTCAACCCAAGGGCATATGACTACGTTTACAGGAACTGCTACGTATGCATCCAGAGAGGGAAGGACTTTAGATGCACTGATCTAATGCTCGATATATACAGAGCTCTTGAAGGGATAGGAGCTCTTAAGAACGATACATCCGATATTCCGGAGGAATCCAGAATATATGTCACCAGCGGAAATACAAGTCTTGAGCCTCTGCCCGAAAAAGTTGCCGGATATGCACTGAAGCTTGGCCTGAAAATTTATCAGATTACATCATCTAGAAATGCCCTGATAATACACGTTTTTAAGGACTCATCGATGGAAATTCCGGGGGATTTTGTCGCAATGCTCGAGAAATTACCTCCTAATGCCATGAATAGGAAAGTAGTTGTAGTGATACATCCAGTTACAGAGGAACAGGGAAGAAAGGGAGTTGAGGTAATGAGCAGGATATATAGGGAAGCTGTTAACGGGAGCCTCAGATCTTTCTGTGTTGCCACTTCCATGCTTCATGTCTCACAGTTAGTTAATGTATACGTGGATGGGAAATGTTTGATTGAGAAAAACCTCTCTGAAAAGCAGGTCATCGATAAGATAAGGGATTCTTTAGCTGATGAAAGTTATCCCCTCGAGATCTTTATAGATTACGACTTCTCGCCTGAGAAAATGAGAATTGTGCCGCTGGAACCTAAACCTGCTGATGACTACAGAAAGGAGGCAATTTTCATCCTAATCCTGCTCTCGCTTGTTGCCATAGTGATGCTGAGAAGGATCAGAAGATAACCTGCCCTCTCTTTTTTAATATAAACCTTTATACAGCTTTCCAAAAAGAATGACGCTTATCAGTGTCCGGCAGGATGCATGTACAGGATCATCCTTAAATATCTGTATTATGTCAGTTATATGATGGATCCCCAGCTTGTTGTGAAGAGGCTTCTTGAGTACGACCCGAACATAGTGGAGATAGTCCAGTTCGGCTCCTCAGTATACGCACCTGAGCATGCTAGGGATCTGGATCTCCTCGTGATAACAGAGAAGATGAAGGAGTACAGCGGCTATCTGGATGCAGTAGCTGATTTTAACGCCGATATCCTCGTCTTTGAGGTGGGAAAAATCCCAAAAGAGGATCTTCTCAGGGGAGTACTCGGGTCATTCAGGCTTCTTCATGGGGATGGAAGGTTTCTTCTTGAGTACGCAAGACAACTAGGTGATCCCTCATTCGAGGAGGCAAGGGCATCTTTAAGGGCTGCACTGGATTATTTTGAGCTCTCAAAAAGGACAGATAACAATTTAGTAAAGGAAAGACATATAAAGGAGGCGTTTGATGCACCTTTCCATGCAGCAAGGATTGCATCCATGGTCTATCTTTCAACAGAGGTGGGAAGATGGGGACTTATCAGAAGGGAGCTTGAGGAGCCCTACAGGACTGCTTTTAATAGTTTTGTGGAAATACTTCACATAAAGTACTTTTATAACGGGGAGTATCCAAGGGAAGGGCTTGAGGAGGAGTTCAATAAATGGTTTAAGAAGGTTGAAGAATATATCTCAAGCTTGGAGTCAAGGGTCAGATCAAGATGACATTCTATAGGGGGATCCCATGAAGCGAGCAATCAGGGAAGTTAGGCGTATATTTCTTGTATTTACCTATTTCCTTCTTGTCTTCCTCATCTCATACACTGACATTATAAGAGCGAACAGGATACCCCATATAAGACCCTGAAGTGCACTGTCCGCGATAGGACGAGGTTCCCCTAAAAGTTTTATATAATTAGGAATTATACTAAATATAGAAATATAAACTATAATACCAACTAAAATGGAAGCTATAAGATATGGTATTAAAAAGAAGAGAAAGGTATGTGATTTTTCCTTCATTTCACCACCTTGCCCATTCTGGTAGCCACTTCAAGAAGCATGAGACAGCTCCTTTTAGTTTCGAGCCTACAGGTCCAAGAGCTGCTCCAACAGCAACAGATATTCCAAAATCTCTCCAGCTCCATTTGCTCCTATCACATCCAGTTGTTATAGCCCATTTTATGGTATAGCTTAGGGCTCCCATAGCCGCTCCGACAAGCATTGATATAACAAAATCTGTTACTAGAGCATATCCTTTTATTACTCTTAGATTGTATCCTAGAGGTATGTTCTTAGATAGTATATTTAGGTATTTAGCTATTTGTGGATATGATGTAGGAACATATCCAGGGCTGGAGCCCTTGTAAACATCATTGTACAGGAACTGAACCGCATTCGCCACCATCTCATAGTACTGGTCCAAACTGTCAGCTCCTTCCGGTAAAATTATCCAGTCGCCGAAGAATGTGTTCTTGTCCTTAAACCAGTACATTGCCTCTGTGTACACATAGCTGTAGCTCGTGTCGTTCAGCTTCTCCCCTATAGTAGTTATATATACTTTGTGAGTATCACTTATATTTGCTATTAATTGTATCAAATTGTACTCGATAAGCTGCCCGCTGAAGTTTGCTTTTACACTTCTCCAATAGATCATAGTATTGTTATTCAGACTTGTGTTATATAGGGGTCCAAGCTCCATATCCCAAGATCCATTGTTAACGAAGAGCAGCGCATCTGATATAGTGCCGTTGTAAGCCACATAGATTCCAGTTTCATTCTTGAATGTAGTGAGAGTTCCATTCTCCATCATCCTTCTTGTCTCCAATGCATAGTTGAGCGGTTGTTCGAGCTCCTCGCCTGAGATATAAGGAGAATTAACGAGATTCAGCGTGCCATTTCTGTACATGTATACCGTGTGAAATAGCTCGTACTTCGCTGATGTATTGAGAGGAGTAGTGGAAAGGGCTACTCCGAGCATGTAGAGCATTATAACCCTGTTTCTGTCATCTAAGCTGGGAACAGCTATCTCTATATCCTCTGCTCTTACTAAGACAGGCTGTATTGAGGATGCTAGGATCAAACCAATGAGAAATGAGACCATAACATGCTTGAAAATTCCTGAGGCCCTCATTTCTTCTTCACCAAGAGTCGACGTGACCCCCTCTTATTATCTTTTTTTTAATTGTCGATTTTATTTTCGGCAATAGACGATCTCATCAAGATTTCCTGACTCATGAATGTTACAACAAACCTATAGGAGAGGCCAGAAGAGTGGGAATAATAAATTAAGTATTTTTTATAATTTTATTGCTTGTTTAACATTCTCCAGTAGGTTCTCACAGCATGCATCCCGTTTACAGCTCTTTCTGGAGTTGGAAACACGGGGAATCCTGCATTTCTGAACTTCTCCACCTCCTCTTTTTCCACATTCCCTCCCCCAAGATATGAGACGAAAATGGTCTTGTCCCTGTGCTTTTTAACGACATCAAAAGCCCCTGGTATTGGATCGCCGAATATCAACAGGTATGCATCCGCCTGTCCGATTATCTCCATCGCCTTATCATAAAGCTCAGCGTAAGCGCTTCCTGTCAGATCTAATGGATTTCTTAAGACAACAAAATCGGGCATCTCCTTCTTAAGCCTCTCTATCTTGTCATCTATTCTCTTCAATTTCATCCCTCTTGTCTCTATCGCATCGGATGCGAGTATTCCGCATCCTCCCGAGCTCGTTATCACAACAACCTCCTCAATCTTTCTTGGACCGTAGAAGGACAAAGCCAACGTGAAGTCCAGGAATTCCTCCAGACTGGATGCCCTTATAGCCCCAGCTTTCCTGAAGGCTGCATCATAAACCTCATCCCTTCCTGCCAGTGTCCCAGTGTGGGATTTTATCGATTCCCTTCCAGCCTCTGTCGTGCCACCCTTCAGTATGACGACGGGCTTCCTTCTTGAGCACTTTTCGACAGCATCCATGAACCTCCTCCCATCTCTAGTCCCTTCCATGTAAAGAGACACAACTCCTGTCTCATCATCCTCAGCTAGATATTCAAGAAGGTCTATCTCATCAACATCTGCCTTGTTTCCCAGGGCGATAAACTTGCTTATCCCCAAGAACTCACAGTTCATCTCCATGTATGCTCCTATTGTCCCGCTCTGCGATATCACAGCTACAGGACCTGACTTTCTTATCAGGGGCCAGCTAGCGCACAATCCAGCATGAGGGTTGTTTATTCCCTGGCAATTCGGCCCTATTAGCCTTCCTCCAGCTTTTCTAACTTCATGGACAAGCTCTCTTTCAAGATCCTCCCTTCCGGCTTCCCTGAACCCTCCTGATATGACGACAAAGCCCCTTGCCCCTTTCTTGATGCACTCCTTAACTACATCTATTACAGAGGAATATGGGACCAAGATGACAGCTAGGTCTATTCTATCAGGTATCTCCTCAACGGAGCTGTAGCATTTAAGGCCAAGGATCTCATCTGCCCTAGGATTTACAGGATATATTTTTCCCCTTAAATCCCTCCTTTATGTTCTTCAGCACTGTATATCCAAGCTTTCCCTCCGTCCTTGAGGCTCCAACAACCGCAACGGAATTGGGCCTGAATATGAAGTCCATATCCCTGCTCAGAAGGGGAAATTTTAAAAATATTGCAGAAGCTGATTTTTGTGTCCGCAAGATATCTGACAATTATATCCGGACTATCTGCCTTAATTCTCGCATGGGTGGTTATATTTCTGTCAATACAGTATAATCCTTGGTTCTCCATCACAAAAAATGCGTTTAGCGACCTAGGAGGACCTAATGCAAATATGCCATGGATATTCAACTATGGGCTAGTGGCAACAGGAGTTTTATCCGCTGTCTTCTCCACTTGTATCATAAATAGCTCGAGGAACAAGCTCGAGTGTGTGGCAGGCGCTTTTATGTTTATAGCAAGCATTTTCCTCATGCTGATAGGGATTTTTCCCAAGGGCATAAGACATCATCTCTTTGTATCCTTGTGGTTCTTTATCCAAGCAGATATATCAATAATAACATGGGGAGCAAGTTTTAGAGGAAAAGAAGGTGTTTTCTCCCTTTTAGCTGGGATAATAAGCCCTATAATAGCTGCTGTAGTAAAATGGCCTTCAACAGCGACTGTGGAGGCATTTGGAATAACAGTGATAGACTTATGGGTTATATTATACATAAACTCAATAAGACGTTATAAATAAATTTACCTCTATAAAAGAACCATGAAACTTATTAAGCACACAAGCACGAAAATACGATGGATCCCATATACTACGTGATCAGCATTTCGCTCACGATAGTAGGAATGCTTGCAGGAGTGACCTACTGGCTGGGGAGGAAGTTTTCTAAAATAGATTATAGGTTCGAGAACATTGAGAGAGAGATCTCTGGGTTAAGAGGGGAGATATCGAGAGCTTTTGATGGGATGAAATCAGCTACTATAACAATAAACTCCCTTATGCTGGACTTCCTCAGCCTTAAGGGCTTGATAAGGGATGATGAGGCAAGGATGCTCGGATCTGAGATGCAGAGGGTTTTCTCCATCGTGAAGCTAAATCCCATAGCAAAGGAGGACCTTGAGTATCTGAAGAAGATCTTTTCGAAGGATGTGGATGAGATAACGATAGAGGAGGCTGAGAAAGTGGCTGAGATAGGAAAGAAATGGTGGTATGAGGATGGAAGCGAGATAGCCTACAAGACTTTCTTAGCAGGACTCGTGATAAGAGGTTATCACATATCGAAGATGGTGAAGGAGGGAAAGAAACCGTGGCTTGAGCCTCCGTTCAGGATAAAAGAGAGCTAATTCAGAAATTCAGCTTATTTAAAAGTCAAGAAATTCTGAAAAATCACCCACGGAGTGGAAATCTATTTTACCTATCTATATAGAAAATTTAGGGTCAATATAGAATGTAGATAATGGTTATATACCAGCGTTGATATTATTAACCAAGAGGTGGCATGATGAGACCTGGAATATCCAAAGTAGTTGCAGGAGTAATAGTACTAGTGGTGGTAGTAGCCCTAGTACTGCTGATGTTCTCACCAATATCAGGGAGCAAACAGACAACACCAAAAGTCGTTCGTGTTAAATGGGCTGGTGCATCTTTTCCCTACCCTCTCTACTTGACATGGATAAAGGAGTACTCTAAGATAAACCCTAATGTTATAATAGACTATCAATCTGTGGGAAGTGGGGCTGGAATAAGGCTTTTAAACGAGAGTAGTATAGATTTCGCTGCATCTGACATGCCTCTCTATGATGAACGCTATGTTGTTATTCCATCGGTCACAGGAGCTGTTGTCTTGGCTTACAACCTTCCATGTGATGAGCTGAAGCTAACCCCAGATATTATAGCGGACATATTCCTTGGAAAGATAAAGAGATGGGATGATCCCAGGATAGCAAAGCTTAATCCTGGATTGAGCGGGGATATAACAGTGGTGCACAGGTCCGACGGAAGCGGAACTACTTATATCTTTACATCATACCTTTCTATAATTTCTGAAGAGTGGAATAAAACTGTTGGCAGAGGCCTTGTTGTTCAATGGCCTGTTGGAATTGGGGGAAAGGGAAATGAAGGTGTAGCTGCCACGATAAAACAGACCCCGGGATCAATAGGATATGTGGAGTACACCTATGCAGTTCAAGCAGGGATTAAATCAGCTATAATAAGGAACAAAGCCGGAAACTTTGTGAAAGCAAATGAGACCACTGTGAAAGCTGCCGTTGCATCCTTCTTGGAGAAGCTCAAAGCTGATCCAAGAGCCCCAATGCTGAACTCAGCGGATGCAAAAGCATATCCAATTGTCTCAAACACATACATAGTGATACCAAAGAAATTGAAAGGAGATACCGGTAAGGCTATATTGGACTTTCTAAAGTGGGCACTTAAATATGGACAGGCATATGCCACACCGCTGGGATATGTTCCTCTTCCGAATGAAGTTGTTGAGATCGATGAGAGGCTTTTGGAAGGGATAGAATGGATCCCGTAAAATTAATATCACTGTTCTCCTCTATCTTCATCCTTCTCTTCATTTTTACGACTTTCTCATCTCTCTTGCTTGCATCAAATGAGTCCATATCTAAGTTTGGATTCAGCTTCCTCATATCAGCTGATTGGGATCCAGTTGAAGGGAGGTTCGGGGCTCTTCCTGCAATAGCTGGAACTGCTATCACAACAGCAATATCCGTGCTTATCGCATCAGCAATAGGAATAGGGACAGCTGTCTACATCTCAGGAGGCTACTCACCATACTGGGTGAGAAGAATAATAGCTCCTCTTATAGACTCCCTTGCCGCTGTTCCAAGCGTTGTCATAGGGCTCTTCGGCCTTCTGTTTCTCTCCCCATTGCTGGAGAATGTGTATTCACTCATATCCTCCCATCTCTATTTTATCCCGATTTTCGGAGGACCTGTCAGGGGGATAAGCATCATGACAGCTTCCCTCATTCTATCAATGATGATAATCCCAACAATAGCCTCCCTCTCATCTTCTGCGATTGAGATGGTGCCAGTCGAGCTTAAAGAGGGAGCCAGAGCTCTTGGAGCAACCAGATGGGAGACCTTGAGGATTATCACGCTTCCCTATGCATCCAGCTACATAATCTCCTCTATCCTGCTGGCAACTGCTAGGGCATTGGGGGAGACCATGGCAGTGACCATGGTGATAGGAAACTCCCATGACATGCCGAAAAGCCTCTTTCAGCCTGGATGCACAATAACAAGCGTGATAGCATCAGAGTTTCTTGAGGCAACCTCCTCTCTCTATATCTCATCCTTAATGGAGCTAGGCTTGATTCTTCTGCTCATATCCCTTTTGGTGAATATCACAGCTATTTTTATGAGGAGGGGATTTTATGCGAGAGCTTAAGGATAGAATAGCGGCATCTGCATCTTTTATAGCGATGATATTGGCTGTACTTCCTATATTGAGCATAATAGCTGTTACCTTTGCCAAGGGAGCCTGGAGGATATCTCTACCATTTCTGATAAATGAGCCAGCACCTCCCGGACAGGGGGGAGGAATAGGAAATGCGATTATAGGGACGTTCATGATGATGGTGGTTGCATCTGCTCTAGGGATATCAATTGGAGTGCTCTCAGGCATATACATGGCTGAGTACTCGCAAAAAGCCCATATATTTGAGTTATTCACCGATGTGATGGCAGGAGTTCCCACCATAATACTCGGCCTTGTCGTGTATTTGATCCTCGTGAGGTTCATTGGTTTCTCGGCTTTAGCTGGAGGAGTTGCTCTTTCCCTTATAATGATGCCAATAATTGCTAGATCAACAGAGGAAGCGTTGAAGGAGGTTCCAAATGAGGTAAGAGAGGCAGCTGCTGCCCTGGGGATACCTAAGTGGAAGGCAGTGCTGCACATAAACCTCAGGGCTGCTGAAGAGGGGATAAAATCAGGTCTCCTTCTCTCGACAGCTAGGGCATTGGGAGAAGCTGCCCCTCTTCTTTTCACCGCATTTGGAAGCCAGTTCTACTCTGGGCTTAACCTCCTCCAACCTGCCTCCTCAATGTCTCTTGTTGTCTACACATATGGAGCCTCACCTTGGGAGGATTGGAGGGGTATTGCTTGGGGCACAGCCCTACTTCTTCTCCTTATAACTGCTTTTATGTCCGCTTTTGCGAGGCGATCAAGATGAAGCTGAGGTTGGAGAATGTGAATGCTTGGATAGGGAGGAAGCAAATTCTGTACGATGTGAACCTAGGGATAGAGGAGGGAAAGGTAACTGCTGTGATGGGACCGAGCGGATGCGGAAAAACAACACTTCTCAGGGTGATAAACAGGATGCATGAGGAGGTGAGAGGAGCTAGGGTATCCGGGACAGTTCTCCTAGATGGGGAGGATGTCTACAAGATGCCTGCATCTGTAGTGAGGAGGAGGATAGGCATGATATTCCAGAAGCCAAATCCGTTCCCAAACATGAGCATATTTGAGAACGTGGCAATAGGCCTCAAGCTCTCGGGGATCAAGGATAAGGAGCTCATAAGGAGGAAAGTTAGAGAGGCTCTTGAGGCCGCTGCCCTTTGGGATGAGGTTAAAGATGAGCTAGATAAACCGGGAACTGCGCTGAGCGGAGGACAGCAACAGAGATTGTGCATAGCAAGAGCTCTGGCTGTTGAGCCTGAGGTTATACTGATGGACGAGCCCACAAGTGCATTGGATCCAATAGCTACCAGCAAACTGGAAGAGCTTATAAGGAAGCTGAGCAAAAATTACACAGTGGTCATTGTGACCCATAATGTAAGACAAGCAGCTAGAGTATCCGATTATGCTGCCTTCATTTATGAGGGCAGAATACTTGAGTTCAACAGCACTGCTGAGCTTTTGAAGAATCCTAGGAACAAGCTAACGGAGAGCTTCATAACAGGGAGGTTTGAGATGCTCAGGGAGGTGGCATGATGTTCATTGAGGAGGGAATTGAGGATCTGATGGAGAGATTGAGAAAATCCTTCTCAACAGTAATCCTAACAATAGATCTAGCAGTAAAATCATATCTGGAGAATAATCCAAGAGTGGATGATGTCATGGAGATGAGCAGGGAGCTGGAGAGAGTCCACAACGAGATTGCCGACAGAACGTTTGAGCTAATCGTCAGATATCAACCAGTTGCCTCGGATCTGAGGAGGATAAGATCCTGCATGGAGATCTCATATGGCTTTATGAGGTTCGGCAGGTATGCAAAGGACATAGTTGAGGTCTTGAGGGATTTCGGGGAGCTTAACTGCAGCAGGGAGCCTGTTGAAAAAGCATGGAAAATAACAAGAGAGATGATGGAGAAAGCGTTCAGATCCTTTGAGGAGGTTAACGAGGATATTGCAAAAGAAGTAGCCAAGATGGACAATGATGTGGATGAGATATACTCCTCCTACTTGAGAAAGGCTATTTCCGGAGAGGAGTCAACTAAATGCGCTCTTGCCGTCACTCTGATATTGAGATATCTGGAGAGAATGGCCGATCATGCTGTTCAAATAGCTGATAAGACTATTTACATGAAAACAGGGGAATATGGAACCCTGAAATAGATTAAAGAAACTCATCAAGTCTTCCAATTCCTCTTGGGATCTCTATCCTTATTCTTGATCTCAACCCGGATAGGATAGAGCTTAAAGCTTCTCTCAGGCTATCGTATCTCTCCGGCTCTGATAAAAATGCTTTTCTCAACGACTCCCTTATCTGCCAGTTACCGACAGGTATGAAGTAGCCGGGACCAATTTCCCTTATGGCAATGCATGTCGCCTGTCTCCTCATTCTGATTAGATGCTCGAGAACAGGAAGCCTCATGGCATAATGACCCCCATCCATTAGCTCAAATCCCCTGACTGGATTCTCATAGTTCGTGATTACCTCTTCTTTATCTGATGTCCAGAGGCCTCTGGGAAGCCATACTTCGGCTATCTTAAGCTGATACACACCTGGAAGCAGGAGCACCATGTATCTGTTGTCGTTGAATTCATATTTGTATAGTAGTATATCTCCTGAGTATTCAGGAAGCTCAAGTACTTTTCTCTTCAGGAAATCCCCCAGCATTGAGTCGACAGCTGTTATGCTCCACCTAGTTGGAACAAGCCTCCTTCTTTCCCTTGTTCCCAGCATGCCCAAGCTTAGAAGCCTTGTTGAATGATATACGTCTATTCCTGAGAGATAAAGCTCTTTGACAGCATCAACTGCCCTCAGATCCGTGTCATAAACCACCTTCTCTATTTTTGATGGAACCTTCGGCTCCTCCGATAGCTTCACCGATTTTGCATCAGCAACAGGACCTACAGGCGGGACTATGCTGTCAAAGAAGGATTTTCTCCTAAGTTTCTCTATCTCAACCTCCAGCTGCACAGGTCTCTCGCTCATAGATGAAAGCCTGATCTCCTCCAGATCCCTTTCCCTGCTCAGCTTGGCTATTATGTGAGATGTCCTTATTCTAGCTATTTCAAGCAGATTTCTCTCTAGGAGAAATCTGTGATCCTCTGCTTTCACAGCAAGCTCTGGGTCTCCAGCAACAGCTGGTCCAACTCTCACATTGGGATAGTTGTACTCGCCAACTAAAACAAACGGCGGTGTTGCACCGAGAAAGCTTTTCTCCGCCTTTGTCCCAAATCTCTCCATTATATCTGAGATTATGGGGCATCTATCAAGCCCGCAAAGCCTCTTATATCCCTTACAGATTACACACTCAGATCTTGGTAAGTCCCTCAACTGTCCTCTCATCAAGCCTCATCACTAGCCCCATGAGAAGCCTGATCGTGTTCTCCAGATCATCAAGGCTCATTACCGATGTGTGCGAGTGTATATGTCTTGTCGGTATCCCTATCACGAGGCTTGGACACCCAGCTTTGTACAGATGAAATCTTCCAGCATCCGTGCCTCCTGATACTGTGGAGAGCTGATATTTTATCCCAAGAGATTCAGCTACCTCTATAGCCAGCTCCTTAAGCCTTTGATTTGGTATCATGCTCATGTCAAATGTTATTATCGAGGGTCCTTTTCCTATTGCTGAAACAGCCTCAGAGGGCTGTATTCCGGGCACATCTCCGGCTATATCAACGTCAACAGCTATTGCCACATCCGGTTCAACTACAAAGGCTGAGGTCTGAGCTCCCCTTAGGCCAACTTCTTCCTGAACTGTTGCAACCCCATATATTGTTCCCGGAAAGTCAGATATATTTCTCATAGTTTCCAAAACTGCGAAAAGACCAGCTCTATCATCGAATGCCTTTCCGAATGCTATTTTTCCGTTAAGGGTGAAAGGGGACCAAGGAGCAGCTGGATCTCCTATCCTCACTCCCATGGACTCAGCTTCCTCCTTGCTAGTGGCACCTATATCTATATACATCTTATCCTTTGTTATCAGCTTGTTTCTCTCCTCAGGGCTGAGGAGATGGGGAGGTTTTGAAGCTATAACCCCATGGATATAGCCCTTCTTCGTCCTTATCATCACTCTCTGTGCTAGGAGAACTTGATCAGCCCATCCACCTATGGTCCTGAATGTGAGAAATCCCTCCTTCGTTATGCTGGATATCACAAATCCTATCTCATCCGCATGCCCTGCTATCAGTATCCTAGGTCTCTCACTTCTCCCCCTTTTCACTATAACCAAGGAGCCCAATTTGTCCATTTTTATCTCATCCGCAAAGCTGGCATTGTTTTTTACAGTTAAAAGAACCTCATCCTCGAATCCAGATGGACCGAATTTCTCGGATAACTCCTTTAATAGATCCAAGTTTGATAGTGTGTACATACGCTATCTAGAGCGAATCTTATTTTAACTTTGTGATTGATTCTGAAAGCTTATCTTTAAATTTTTCCTCTCATTGATTTATGGTAAGGGTGAGGGGATGAAGTGGTTTGGAATAGGCCTGGGCGGGGCTGGAGGAAATATAATGGACTCCACATACAGTGCTATGAGGGATGACTTTGTCGGAGCTGTTGTCTTCAATACAGCTGAAGCTGATAAGGCAAAGCTCAGCTTCTTGAAGGACAGGTTTTATGTGTTTGGGGATTTTGGAGGGGCTGGAGTTGGATCTAAATGGAGAGATGCGAGGGATTCTATAAGCTCGGAGAAGTGGAAAAGCTTGGTTATCAAGACAATAGAGGAGCAGGGAATAAAGAACAGCCAAGTCTTGCTTCTGACAAGCTCTTCTGGAGGAGGAACTGGGAGTGGATCCATACCTGTTGTCGCCTCCTATGCAAAGGAGCTTCTCTCCTCCGATGGCAGGGTTGTTCAGCCTGTTATAGCTGCTATGGTGCTTCCATTCAGATACCCGATGGAGACAATGAGGTTCAGCTATAACTCTGCAATAGGCTTGGCAAACCTTCTGGACAAGGTGGACTCAATAATACTCTTCGACAACGGCTATATGAGGGAGAAGATAGTGAAGGAGAATCCTGAGATAAGCGATGTTGAGCTGCTGGACAGGATAAATCACAGCATAGCTGAAGCCATAAGGGTTATCTCTGCTGCCTCCGAGACCCCGATGAAGGGTGGGTTTAAGACCACATTTGACTCTCAAGATCTCAAGAATGTTCTGAGCATGTTTGAGGCATCTTACGTTGTTCCCTGCTATTTCAGGACAAGAGTCGATGTTCTAGGGGGAAGTTTAGAGTTTCTAGTGGAGATAGCCTTGGAGGAGGGAAAGTTCGTTGATGTAGATCCAAAAACAGCCCTAAAAGCTGCTTTTGTTGTAAGGGGACCGGAAGATCTCATGAAGACGGATAACATATTCAGTGCTAAGAGCTTACTGGCTGAGAGAATAGCAGGAGTTGATGTAAGGGAGGGAATTGCCATAACTCCTCCTGACTCGAAGTATGTCGAGATAACGATACTTCTGATAGAGCCGGAGGTACCGAGAATAAAGGAGCTAGCAGAACAGGCTTCTGTTTACTATGACCTGTTTGAGGAGGATCTTAAGACAAAGGAAAATACTCCAAGAGAGGAATTCGAGGGATATCTGAGGAAGCTGGAGGATCATGCTAAGAAAATAGCTGAGAGAAAGGAGAAGATCAAGAAGACTGCTTAATGCAGTTCAGTATTTGGAAAACTCATGCCCGCATCTAGGACATTTTATCAGGTTACATGACAGGTTATTTGATAGAACAGGACAACCTGAACAGGATTTCATCCTGCTGTAGGATACATCAAATCTGAAGCCACAGTTGGGGCATGTGACTAGCATAAGAAGAGAAAGCCCTGAGGAATATATCTCTTTCTAATGTTAGTCTCTAAGCTATTATCTGTTGAGCTTTTGTCGAGCAAACTACTAAAAGGTTATTTATGAATTTGTCCTCAATGGAGAACTTAGCTCTACCGATTGTAATAGCTCTCATGGCTACTCAGGGCCTTCAAGTGAATGTAATATGCCCGCAGGAGATCTATGCTGGCTCTCAGGCATCCCTATATATAATAGCATATAATCCGTTCAGCACAAATGTTTCCATAGAGATGCTTGAGGTCTCGACGCCCAACAGAACCTATTTTTGGATCATTGAGGGGAATAAAGTGGGAGTTGTGAGGGCAGGACAGCAGACGGGAATTGCCCAGTACACGATAATTGTCCCGAAGGAGGCTCCCTCTGGAACATATTTGATAAACATCTTGATGGAGTACAGAGCGGAAGGACAGGTGCAGTGGTATCAGCAGAACATTAAGGTAAAGGTAATCGGGTACTATGGGGACACAAGCATATTGATAATGAGAGCTGAGTCCCTCCTCTACAATACATCGATGAACCTCAGCATTCTAGAGAGGGAAAGGGATTTCCTCAAGGGAATAGGAGCAAATACATCATCTATTGACCTGATTATATCGGGGATAAGGGAGAATATAACATCAGCAGGAGAGCTTATTTCATCATCTAAAAACGAGCTCAACAGAGGAAATTATGGAGAGGCATCCTATCTAGCTGAAAAAGCCATTTCCATCCTAAACTCCACCTTGAATTCAATTAATATTGCCAAAGACGAGCTTAAAAATATATCCTCAGCTAGAAAAGCTGAAATAAAGAAAGAGGCAGAGAGCAGCATAATAGCAGCTAGATCAAGAGTTTATACAATCTGGAACGAGGCAGAGAAGCTGAAGAAGGAGAATATTATCTCAAATGACAAAGTTCTGAACAGCACGATGATGAAGCTATGGGGCATCATGTCAAACATAACCGCTATGATGGAGAGGGCAAATAGTGCATACTCAAGCGGAAATTACTCTCTCTCAATAGAGCTGTCTGAGGAAGTAATTTCTATGGTGGAAAGAGCGGAAAAGCTGATATCCGATATCTACGACAGGATAAACCTCTTAAATGTCAAGAACAAAGTTGAGGCCCAAGTAAATAGGACGGAGAGCCTAATTGCTTACTGCAGGGAGAGCTTGAGATCAATTTATCCGACCATTTCTTGGAATAAAACTGCTGTTTCAGCAATGGAAGAGATAAACAGAACGCTTGATGAAGCTGAGGCTGAGCTGAGAAAGGCTAGGTCCCTGATTGAGTCAGGGGATTATTACAGTGCATATTCAATAGCATCAGAACTGAGCAACAGGATATCCTCTGTTTTAAGTAGCCTTGATTCGCTTAAGAATATAGAAAGAGCTAAAGTTGAGACTGAAAGCCCTAGTCCATGGGGATATATAGCTGCTATATCTGCTCTATCTGCTTTTCTTGCCATTGTAGCAGTCCTCCTGAGGATCAGGAGATGAGGCTGCTTAGATGTCATGCTGATTTCAGAGAGGTTGAGGAAGTTATCAGAGGAAGGAAGGCAATACATCTAGGCGTTGGAGATTCCACTCCAGAGCTTATCTGGAGCAGCAGGTTCTTTGAGGAAATTCTGATGACTGATATAAATGAGAAGTTCCTCTCCAAGCTCAGAAATATTGCTGAAAAACACCTGAACGTTGAGACATATGGAGTTCCTGCATCAGATGAGGATGACTATGATGAGTCACTCTCTTGGCTTATGACCATCAGGAGGGAGATGGGATTAACAGATCTTCCACCAGCTAGGGCTAAAAGAATAGGGTTTCTTGTAATGAATGCGTTTGAGCCGAATGCGTGCTGCTTTGATATAGCTCTGGCGTTCGGCTTCACCGACATATTGAAAAAAGCAGGAGGTATAGGGAATCTAGGTCTTTTAATAAGAGGAGCCAAGCGTGTTTTGAAGCCGGGAGGAATTCTTGTCATGTCTGACATGAATCCACTGATTGATTTCAACCTTCTCGAGCTTTTCGGCTTGAGAAGAATAGGAGATCACACCTTCATTCTAAGATTATGACCTTACAGGATGCAAGCTCCTTGAACCTCTCCGCATCTCTCCTGCTCCCGACTATGGAGCCATAGTGCATTGGTATGGCAATCTTTACCCTCATGACCTTTGTTGCCTCTGCTGCATCCTCCGCTGTCATTACATAGGTTCCGCTCACTGGGAGAAATGCTATATCCACATCTATGCCTGACATCTCCGGTATCAGATCCGTGTCTCCCGCAAAATACAGCTTTTTCCCGAGGAAATCCACAATATACCCAAGCCCACCATAATCCTTGGGATGAAATCTCAATCTGGATTTCTCAACGTTATAAGCTGGAACTGCTTTTATCTTCACATCATCAATTACCTTCTCATCTCCTGATCTCATGAAAACAGTTTTAAGCCCTTTTAAGCATGATTTACAGTTCTCCGGAGCCACTACCACAGTTCCCTCATGAGATACCTTTTTCACATCCTCCGGACTGCAGTGATCATAGTGATTGTGGGATATCAGAACTATATCTGCCTTTGTCCTCTCCTTAATATCGAATGGATCTGTAATCAGGACCTTTCCATCTGATATTAGGAAGGTATCATGACCTAGCCACCTTATCTCCAGTCCTTCTACCTGCATACTATTTTCATGTTACAAGAAGAATATAAATACTGCTGAAGGATTTATATATAGAGGGATCCCCTTCTCTATGGCATTCGATCCATCTGCCCTTGTCCTCTCAGCAGTTGCTGAGATAAGATCATTAGTTGGAGGGGAAAGGATAATATCAGCTGTATCAGGTGGAGTGGACAGTGCTACAGCAACTGCAATAGCGTGGAGGGCTGTTGGAAATTCCCTTCATGCTGTCTTTTTGGACACTGGATTCATGAGAGAAGGAGAGCCCGAGGAGGTTGTGTCGGAGTTTAGAAAAATTGGCATAAACGTGGAGATTGTAAGAGTATCTGATAGATTTTACAGGAGCTTATCAGGAATATCTGATCCAGAGGAAAAGAGGAAGGTGTTTAGGAGGGAGTTTTACTCAGTATTGTCCTCTTTAGCTAGAGAGAGAGGATGCAAATTCCTCCTCCAAGGTACGATAGCACCGGATTGGATAGAGACAAAAGGAGGCATAAAGACTCAGCACAATGTCCTAGAGCAGATAGGGATAGATCCAGAGAGGGAATTTGGTTTCAGGGTTTTGGAGCCCCTGAAAGATCTGTACAAGGATCAGGTCAGGGTTGTTGCCCACTATCTGGGACTTGATTACTTCGCAAGAAGACAGCCCTTCCCCGGGCCGGGTCTCCTTGTGAGAGTTCCTGGAGCGCTTGATCTGGACAGATTGAGAGTTTTGAGAAGAGCAACCTCTTTAGTGGAGCGGTATTTACAGGCATATTCAACTCAGTGCCTAGCATCTGTGTTCTCTGGCATAAAGGGATCTGCGAAGACTCCGATTGGGGATGGACAGATTCTCTCAGAAGGAGCCACTGGCGTAATGGGGGATTCAAGAGCATTTGGTGCTGTCATAAGCCTGCCATTAGAGGCTTATAGGAGAGAAACTGTCCAAGAGCTGTCCCCTTTTATGGCAGATAATGGAATAACAAGAGTTCTTGTCAAGCTTATCGAAAAAGGGGAGGGGTATGCTGTCGTCATAAGAGCAGTGCTAACAGAGGACTTCATGACAGCGGATGTTCCCATGATAGAGAGGGATGTACTCATGGATCTTGCCAATAAAATAGCTGAGATAGATGGAGTTGGCTCCGTCCATTATGACATAACTCCAAAGCCCCCTGCAACAATAGAGTTCGAGTGATTGATATGATAGTAGTTCTGGGGCCCGGAGGACAGTACAACCACTTGATAGCAAGGAGAGTTTCTGAGCTGGGATTCAGCGTGAAGCTTCTTCATCTAGGCTCTCCAGTTGAGGATGCTGATGGCATCATAATAGGGGGAGGGCCCGGAAGCACTGTGGAATCTGCACCTTGCATAAAGTTGCCTGATGTGCCTCTGCTTGGTATATGCTACGGGCACCAGCTAATAGCAAAGCTCATGGGAGGAGTTGTTGAGAGAGCAAAAAGACCTGAGTTCGGCCCGTTTGAGATAACAGTATTGGAGAAGGATGTCATATTCCAAGGAATTCCTGAAAGATTCACGGCATGGCTGAGCCATAAAGATGAGGTTTCTGTCATTCCTCCAGGATTTTTAAGGCTTGCTAGCTCAGAAAACTGCAGATATCAGGCTATAAGACATGAGAAAAGGGATATATTCGGCGTCCAGTTCCATCCGGAGGTATCCCACACTCAGCATGGGATGATGATTCTGAAGAACTTCCTTGAGATCACCAAGAGGTAACAACGATATTTTTTCCTAGATGAAATAGAGGGAAGTTTTCGCTACCTTTATAAGTGCGATATGATTCAGAAGAGAGCTGCTATTATTATTCCGGAGACTATCATCAATGCTCCTATAACGCTTCTCCTATCAGGTCTCTCTCCCATCAAAAATGAGACAAGCTGGTTCACTAAAGGACTTATGGACGTGGATAGAGTGGGGAAGAATATTCCTATCTCCCCGATAGAGGTGAAGAAGAGGAGAACCCCTAGGCCGACCCCCATCATCCCGCCGAAAAATGACAAAGATGCTGCTTCTCTGCTCATATTTCTCCTCAGAAGGGATGCCACCAGAAAGAAGGGCATTGGGATGAGGGAGTTTAGGAGAAGCATCTCCACAACAGTCGATATCGAAAGAGCCCTCTGAATAACTAATGGGGAAAAGGAGAAGAGAAACATCGATATAACAGCTGATAGAACCCCTATTTTATCTATGCTTCCCTTTCTCCAGAGCATGACCCACACACCCATTATGGAAAGGGCTGCGCCGAGCACGACAGCTCTGCTCGGTTGTCTACCCTGTAGAGCTGAGCTCCATATATAGGAAAATGCTATGTATGTATATGATATGGGGACAGCCCTGTAGGCAGAGAGTCTGTCTATTGCCACAAAGTAGAGGTAATCTCCCAGCCCACTTGCTAACAGCGAGTTAAGGGCCATGAGAAGGACCAGTTCAGCGGATATATTGAGCTTGGATCCGGAGAACAGGATTATCACAAGGGCAAAAATGATAGCTCCTACGCTCTTGAAGAGGTTTGAGAAGTAGGAGTTCGATCTTCTCACTGCTCTTTCATAGAAAAGGGGGGTGAGGCCCCATATTATCCCGGTTGCGACAGCTTCGAGCTCAGCAAGCATCCGAAGCCAGATCCCCTCCCTTTAAAAAGATTCTGAGAGCATCTAGAATATAAATCAATTTTATGAAGATTTATTGTAATATTAGAAGAAAAAGTTTATTTTTTAAACGAAATCGTACGAATTATGCCGTTTAAGATAGATATCGATAAGGAGCTCTGCAAGGGATGCGGTATATGCACATCCATCTGCGGAAGATCCGCTATAAGGATGGAGAGTGGATTTCCAAGACTTGTTGGAGAATGTGTTGGATGCAGACTCTGCGAGTTTTACTGTCCTGATTTCGCCATATCAGTTGAGGTGATTGTATGAGGGAGTTTATCTCGGGGAATGAGGCTGTTGCAGAAGGAGCTCTTCTTGCTGGATGCAACTTCTACGCAGGTTATCCTATAACGCCCTCAAGCGAGATAATGCACATAATGGCTAGGGAGCTGCCAAGAAGAGGAGGAAACTTCATACAGACTGAGGATGAGCTTGCAGCAATAAACATGGCTGTTGGAGCATCTATAGCTGGGGCTATTGCAATGACTGCAACAAGTGGTCCAGGCTTCTCCCTAATGCAAGAGGGCATAGGATATGCCATAATGACAGAAGTTCCTGTGGTTGTGGTAAATGTGATGAGAGTTGGTCCCTCCACAGGTCAAGCAACAAAGCCAGCTCAAGGAGATCTGATGCAGGCAAGATGGGGGAGACATGGAGACCAAGCTCTTGTTATTTATGCCCCATCCTCCCCTCAGGAGGCGTTATACATCACTTACAGGGCATTTGAGACAGCGGAATGGCTTAGAACACCAGTTATAGTGCTTACAGACGAGTTTATAGCACATGGAAGGGAGGTTGTTGAGTATGATGATCTAAAGCCTGTTAAGAGGAGGCTTCAGACAAAGCCAGAACCTCCCTTTGGATCTGAGGATCCAACAAAGGTTCCACCTCTCCCCCCTCTAGGAGAGGGATTCAACGTGATGTTCACAGGCTCAACCCATGATGAGTGGGGCTACAGAGATGTCCACAGGCAGGATGTTCATTTCAGGCTTGTTAAGAGAATATGGGACAAGATCTGGATGAACTGCAAGGATCTATTTCTCTATGAAGTATATGGAGATGAGAAAGCTGATGTCACTTTTGTCTGCTATGGATCCGTTTCGAGAGCTGTCAAAAGTGCTGTCGACATGCTGAGGTCCAGAGAAGTTAGGGCAAAGCTTCTCAGGCTGATAACAGTGTGGCCTGTGGACTGGGATGTCCTAGAAAAGGAGATAGAAGGACATGTATTTGTGCCTGAGATGAGCTTGGGACAGCTTTCATTCGATATTGAAAGGTTTTCCAAAGTTAGGAAGATAAACAAGGTTGGAGGAGGGGTTCCAATATATCCCTCTGAGATTGTAAACGCTGTGATGGAGGTGTTAAGATGAGCAAGCACTTTGCCAGGAAATACCTTAGAGAGGAAGTTCTTCCGTCGACTTTCTGTCCTGGATGCTTCAATGGAATAGTGATAAATGCATTTCTCAAGGCAGTAGAGGAGCTGAATGCCAATCTGAGAAAAGTCGTTTTCGTTAGTGGAATAGGCTGCTCCTCCTGGATACCAAGCCCTCATATAAAGGCTGATTCAATACATACACTTCATGGCAGAGCCATAGCTGTTGCGACAGGTGTTAAGATAGTAAGGCCTGATCTGAACGTTGTTGTCATATCGGGAGATGGGGATCTGGCATCAATAGGGGGAAATCACCTCATCCATGCAGCTAGAAGAAATATGGATCTCCTCGTTATAATGGTGAACAACTTGGTTTACGGGATGACAAGGGGTCAGGCATCTCCCACAACCCCAATTGGTCTCAGGACAACCACAACTCCATATGGAAACTTTGAGCTGCCCATGGATGTGTGCAGGATCTTGGAGCAGACAAATGCAAATTATGTGGCAAGATGGTGCATATCAAACTTCTTCAAACTGAAGGACAGCATAAAGGAGGCATTTTTCATGAGGGGATTCAGGTTCATAGAGGTATATGCTCCCTGTGTCACATATGTAGTGAGATATGAAGGAAAAACAGCTGGGGAGAAGATAAAAGAGCTATTCTCAACATGCATCCCAAGGGAGTTGGTAGATAAGGCTCCCCAAGGTAAAAAAGTGATTGAAGTGGGAGTGTTCAAGAAGGAGGACAAGCCCGGATATATTGAGATGTACTCAGATTACAGGAGGTCGATAGCATGAAATCAGTATGTTTTATAGGAAGGGGAGGTCAGGGTATTGTTTTTTCAGCTGAAGTTTTGGCAAGAGCCGCTTTTCTTGAGGGAAAATATGTAGCACAACTGCAAAGCTATGGAGCTGAGGTAAGGGGAGGCTCTGTAATGGCCTATGCTGTTATCGATGAGAAGCCCATAGATAACCCGTTCATAGAGGATTTCGATCTCATAGTTCTGCTCAGCCATCCTGAGGAGTGGATGTACATCGTGAGCAAGGGAAAGCATGTGATATCAGATGAACCTGTGGGAATTGGCATGGCCTTCCCCTTCTCAAGACTTTCAAGGAATCAGAACCTCAAGGAGAACTCTCTTGCTTTAGGGCTTGTCTCTGCATTGGGCTATGCTAGCCTTGACTCCATTGAAAAAGCTCTTCCAAAAGGAAAAGATTTTGAAGAAAACATGAGAGCTGTTAGAATAGGATTTGAGGAGGCAAAAAAGTTATATAAGAGCTCTTTTCAGGGAATCTAAGTATAATTTTGCGATAAAGCAATCTCTCATGACCTTTATTCAGGAGCTTCATGGCTAACAACATGTTTTTATGTGTTCAGCATAGGAATGCATGGTGATGATACTTGGAGGAGCTTCTCAAAAGAATAGTTGTTGATCCACAGGTCATGACAGGTAAGCCGGTGATACGCGGCACTAGAATAACAGTTGATCTTGTGCTGGAGCTATTGGCTGCTGGAATGAGTCCAGAGGAAATTGCTCAAGACTACAGAATTAGCATTGAGGATATACGTGCTGTACTGCTGTATGCTGCAAGAGTGCTTGGAAGAGAGGAGGTTCTTGTTGTCGGAAGATCTTAAGCTCCTCTTGGATGAGAGCTTAGGAATCAAGGTTTATGAGAAGCTGAAAAGCATGAATTTCAATGTGCAAAGTGTTATAGCGGAGAGAAGAGGGATAAAGGATATGGAAGTTGTCACGATGGCTAAGCTTCACAACAAAGTGATAGCCACAATGGACAAGGATTTCGGCTACTTAGCACTCTCTTATAGTCCACCTGGAGTGATTCTCCTAAGGCTTAGGGATCCCAGAGTGTCAAATAGAATCAGGGTTCTTCTGAGGGTAATGGAGCTGAGGGAGAAACTTTACGGATTCTTAACAGTTGCAACAGATACTGAGATCAGAAGAAGACCTCTAGAATTTGATTTAAAAGAATGAGAAAATTTGCTGCTTACTTTCGAGAAAACTATATAAGAGCTCTTTTCAGGGAATCTAGGTCAAATCTCGTGAGAGAGCAACCATTCTTCACAAGGGGGATGCCCTGTGCAGGAATGTTGCTGAGAAATTTAGAGGCAAGCTTCAGCTCCATCCCGCATGCAACTCCTACAACAGCATCATATCCTCCTCTCTCCAGAATTTTAGGTATGCACGAGCCTCCGGGAACTACATAGACATCGTACCCTCTCTCCTCAGCTATCTCAATAGCCCTTCTTATGAGGCAGTCAGAGGAGCATTTCTGACACAGATATGAGGGTATGCTCTCATCAAAGATGGCCTTGCATCTGCTGTCCATGTACTTTCTTGAGCAGTGAGGGAGGAAAAGCGCTTTTCTTTTCGCATTTCCGAATTTCCTTCTTCCCATCTCGCTCATTATGCATATCTCAAGCATGTCCTCCACTACTGTTATAGCGTTTTGGAGGTCCAATCCGGTTAGCTCATCCAGCTTAAACATCCTGACAAGGTACATCGCTTTATTTGCCATTCTTTTGTGAATTCCCCTCTCATAAGATGCCCTCAGAATCTCCTCAAAGAACTGCCTTGGCACAGCTGATAGATCAAAGTTGAACCTGTAGGGCACCTGTTTTCTGTTAAGCTTTTTCTTAAAAGATTTTACTTTCAAATTAATAAATAGGAAAGTTTGTCAGATTTTCAGGAGGTCAGTCCTCACTGAAATTCTAATAAAAGAGATCGTCAAAATCAAAAATACGATCTTTCTACTTTTTCCTTTTAACTCAATTCTAACGCATATCCGTGCAACCTCCATTTCTGAGCTTATTCCTCTTTTTTATAGCTAAAGCCTTGACAATCTAAGCTGCCATACCTAAAACTTTTTCTAACATTCATAGTCCTTTTGACAGGAGATCTTTTTCCTCGAAAAGTATATTAATTAAAGGTCTTCATGTTGAATGGTGATGTTATGAGCGAGAGGAAGTTGTTCTCAGCAACAACTCTCGTTGCCATGGGGATAGGAACTGCGCTATATGCAGCATTTAATGTGTTCTTCAATATATTACAGATTCCCGGAACTCAGCTAGTTGCTGTTAGACCGAGTGTCTCCATACCGATGTTTTTCGGTTATATCTTCGGCCCAGTAGTTGGATTCGTATCTGGATTTCTGGGGAACGTGATAAGCGATGCAATAAGTTGGGGAGGATTCTGGTGGAACTGGGATGTTGGAAACGGTCTGCTCGGGCTCATTCCTGGACTGGCATCTTATCTTATCTCAAAGGAGGATATCTTCAAGAAGAAAGGCTACATAACATGTATATTACTTGTAGTGATAAGCTCGATAGTTGGGATGGGCTTCGCTGCATACACAGACTACATATTTGGCTATGGAATCTCCACGATAGAGGAAGCTACTTATGCTCTCTTCCTGCCAGCAGCAGTGACTGATGCAATAAACGGAGCGATAATAACTCCAATACTCGTAGCTGCGTACGCCTCAGCTGCTAAGGGAAGGGCTAGAAGGGTTTAAGATGTCAACTAGGTTCATAAAATACGTGGAGGGAGATAGCACAGTACACAAGCTAGATCCCAGAGCCAAGCTCACATTCCTCTTTTTTCTTGTATCGAGCCTGACAGTCTCATATCATATATTCTTGGTAATTCCACTTCTCCTGATATCCCTTTTATTTTACTTCCTAGCAAAGCTTCCCTGGAACAAGACTAAGGGGACTTGGAAATTTATACTTACAATAATACTAGTTCTTTCACTACTAAATTATCTAACAATAGTCCTGCTGTACAGTAAGGGGCCCTTAACGGAGGTGCTGACATCCCCGGATGCTTTAAGGAGAGCTCTCACTCCGGTGCTGAAACTTCTTGCTCTAGCAGTAGCCACAGTCACTGTGGTCTTCACGACTCCACCCAATCTCTATGCTCCAGCTCTTGGACAAATGGGTTTCCCTTACAAGGCTGCTTATATAATACAGCTTGCTCTCAGGTATATACCTGAGTTCATAGCTGAGATGAACAAAACTCTCGAAGCCCAGATGGCGAGGGGCTTCAGGCCAAGAGGAGGAAGAAATCCCCTAGCCAAACTTTTCTCGATAATACCTCTCGTGGTCCCAGTAACGATCTCTGCAACACTTTCCATATATGATATAGCTGATTCAATGGAGCTGAGGGGATTTGGGGAGGAAAGCTGCCACACTTGGTACAGGGAGCTCAAGCTAACTGGAAAGGATAAATTCCTAGTGATAGCATCCTATTTTCTGGGAGCCGTATATATAACCCTCTTCATACTGAATCTAATTTCCTCTCCTTCGTGAAGGACTTTCCCGTAGGAAGTCGCTTGTTCTATCTTAGAGCAGATTCTATTTTTATGAGCAGATCTCCAGAATCTCCTTAAGGCTCAACACCATCTTACCACTGGTTATTCTTTTTCCTGTTTTTATCAAGCTCGTCTCCCTTATCCTCCCGGAACTCAAATAATCCTCATTCGCTAGAACATACCTAGTTGGGCCATCAGCAATAACACGACCGCCGGATAGTATTACAGTCCTATCTGTGTACTCAATAGCAAGATCTGTATCGTGAGTTATCAATATAAGGGTCTTTACATCGCCGAAAAGTCCCATTATGAAGTCCATGAACTGTCTGCAACTTGCATAATCCTGACCCGCTGATGGCTCATCTAGTATCAGGATCTTAGGTCTCATCGTTAGGATTGATCCGACAGAGATTCTCTTCTTCTCCCCATGACTTGTTGCGAAAGGGGAGTACTTGAGCAGATGATGTATCCCGCATTTGAGCGATGTTTCCTCAACTCTCTTAGTTATCTCAGCAATATGGACTCCAAGATTTCTTGGACCGTATGAAAGCTCTTCTTCAACACTCCTAGCAAAGATCATGCTGGATGGATCCTGAAAGACAAGACCAACATAGTTTGCGAGCTCGTATACCTCCTTCTCCTTCGTGTCCATCCCATATACCAGCACTCTCCCCTCCTTTGGCTTCAATATACCAAGGATTAGCTTCGCTAAGGTGCTCTTTCCAGCTCCGTTGTTGCCGAGAAGGGCAACCCTCTCCCCTTCTCTTATCTCCAGATTAACATCTTTAAGCGCTTGCTTCCCATCATAATCAAAGCTAACATTCTCTATCTTTACAGAAACCGACCCAAGTTCCCTCTTCTTGCTCTCCACATGGAATTCTCTGCATTCTTTTACCATTACTGTTAATGGGACTTTTATTATTCCAAATAAACTCTTAAGCTCATCTTCCCCCTTAATCTCCCTCAAGATCCTCCCATCTTCCATGTAAAGGATCCTATCAACTCCAATCTCTAGTATTTCTTCGGTTCTGTGCTCAGCAATAATGATAGTCTTCCCTCTCTTCTTCATCATCTTTATCTGCTCTTGGACAAGCCAGACTCCTTCGCTATCGAGGTTAGCAAGGGGCTCGTCCATCAGAACTATGGGAGGATCAAGAGCCAGAATGCCTGCAATAGCTATCCTCTGCTTTTCCCCTCCACTCAGCTCATTCACATCTCTTCCCCTCAAATGAATCGCGTTAACTCCCCTTAGCGAATCCTCTACCCTTCTCCTAACTTCCTCTCTTGGGAAACATAGATTACATGGTCCAAATGCAACATCATCCTCAACATTAGGCATAATTAGTTGCTTTCCGACCTCTTGCATAACAGTTCCAACAAGCCTTGAGAGATAGGAGAGACTTGCACCTTTCACAACTACCCCAAGAACATTGACCTCGCCCTCATAGAAGCCCTCGTATCTATTTGGAATTAGGCCATTTATCGCCTTTATAAGGGTTGATTTACCGCTTCCGCTCCTTCCAGCCAGAAGAACAGTTTCTCCTTCCCTAATTCTCATATTAACTTTCCTTAAAGCTGGCTCCTCCTTATTAGCATATCTGAACGTCAGATCCTTGATCTCTATTGCCACATATTGAAGTGGGAGGAGATAATTAAAAACATGTCCGATCTAGCAGCTCATGAAGCAATGAGAACATAAGCATTAAGATTGATCTACTTTAAAAGCAATGTATATGGGAACCCTTCTTCATGCAACAGATTCCAGAGCTTATAATAAACTCCATCTATATTTGCATTAGCTCTATTTCTTTATTCTCTGGACTTTTATGTAGTGGACGACATTGAGAGCAGAATACCTGCTGCCGTTCTCTTTCTAATTAACTTTTCACTTTTCTCACTTAAATACCTCTTCTTAGACTTGGACATGTAGAGTTTCTCCATCAGCACTCTGCTTTTTAAGCCCTGAAGCTATCTACAATACCTGCTTTCAGGAAGTTTCTTAAAAGATTTTACTTTCAAATTAATAAATAGGAAGGTTTATCAGCCTGCATTACATAAAAAAAATGGGGAGATTGATGCCAGCAATACCGGAGGAAACCCTTGTTTCCACCTTCATAAACATAATAATAGCCCTTGTAGTTGCTTGGATCCTGATAACTTTTCTAAAAGCAGCTATAAGGGTTATAAGAGAGTATGAAAGAGCTGTTATATTCAGGCTTGGCAGGCTTTTGGGTGCAAAAGGTCCCGGCCTGATATTCCTAATTCCCTTTGTCGACAAGCCAAGGATCATAGATCTGAGGCTCCTCAGCTTCGATATACCGAGGCAGAGGATAATAACAAAGGACAATGTCACAGTTGATGTTGACGCAGTTGTGTACTACAGAGTTGTGAACCCAATAGATGCAGTTGTTAAGGTCCAAGATTACATAACAGCATCGAATTTCATAGCCCAGACAACGCTCAGGGATGTCATAGGCCAAGTTGAGCTTGATGAACTGCTTACGAGGAGAGATGAACTTGGAAAGAGGATACAGGGCATAGTTGATGAGATAACTGAGGGATGGGGCATAAAGGTGACTCAAGTAGCGTTAAGAGATGTTGTTCTGCCTGAGGAGATGTTAAGAGCCATAGCAAAACAGGCTGAGGCTGAGAGGGAGAAGAGAAGCAGGATAATAACAGCTGAGGGAGAGCTATTAGCTGCTCAAAAGATGGCTGAAGCAGCTGAGTTCTATGCAAAGAATCCACAGGCTATGAGGCTTAGAGAGCTCCAGACATGGGTTGAGATAGCTAGGGAGAGAAATCTGATAATAATAACAGAGGGAGGTGTGGCAACAGGACCTTTAGCATATGCACTAGCTGCGAGAAAGGAGGAGAAGAAATGAGGATCCCTCTCTGTCTCATAATCCTCCTTTTTCTTCCCATTCTATCAGTTGGTGCTGATGAGAACAGAGTTCTGGTAGTGAACATAACTGGCTATATATCCCCTGCAACAGTAGAGCAGGTAAAAGCAGCGGTAATTGAGGCTGAAAATGGATACAGCGCTTTAGTTCTGCAGATAAATACCTTTGGAGGCTCTGCAGATTCAACCTTCAGCATAGCAGACATACTTCTTTCCTCAAAAGTCCCAACTATAGGGTATGTGTACCCGATGGGCGGACAGGCCCTGTCAGCTGGATCCTACATCCTTATGGCAACTGATTATGCAGCAATGGCTCCTTACTCAACAATAGGATCTGCACAGCCCGTTGTCGGCTACACGCCCCTGAATGAGAGCAAGTATCTGAATGCCTATTCAACTAAGATGAGGAGCTATGCTGAGATGCATGGAAGAAATGGAACTGCTGCCTCCCTGATGGTGACAAAAAATCTCAACTTCATGCCGGAAGAAGCACTTAAATCAAAGCTTATAGAAGCCGTTGAGCCATCCCTCGACTCCCTTCTCAGAAATGCAAATGGAAAAACAGTTAAAAGAGCTGACAAGCTGTTTGTCCTCACTACATATCCTGCTCTGATTGAGTATATGCCAACCAGCCCCAGAGTTGAGGTGATGAGACAGCTCTCGGATCCGGTTATCTCCAGCCTTCTCTTCAGCATAGGATTCATGGTCCTTTTAGTGGGCCTCATGACACCGGGATGGGGAGCTGAGGTCGCTGGAGCCATAATGATACTGCTAGGATTGATAGGAATGGGAGTTAGTGTTGATCTGGCAAGCTTGATCCTCTTAGCGGTATCAGCTGTCCTATTTATAGCTGAAGTGAAGAAAGGATTGCATGGAATTGGGGCAATTGCTTCCACAGCCCTTCTAATAATGGCTGTTCTTTTGATGATAGGGAGTCCTTGGAGACCAACTCTCATATCATCGAGCTGGATGTTCGACACTATGGTCAAACTCATCTTATCAATAGGAGGAGTTGGAATAGCTATATCCATAATCTTCATAAAGGGGATATCATCTATAATAAGGAGAAGGCCTGTTGAGTGGCTTCCAACTGGAACTGGAGTTGCTGTAGACGACATAGCTCCAGGAAAGGAGGGGTATGTGAGGATAAAGGGTGAGCTCTGGAAGGCCACATCGGATGAAGAGATAAAAGCAGGAGAGAAAGTTGAGGTCGTGGGAAGAAGAGAAGGAGTTCTAATGGTGAAGAAGAAGGGGACATAATCTGTTGCAGAGGCCGCAAGAATTGCATCTATCTGTTATGAATGCAAGTCCATTCCTGATCTCTATTGCATCACAGTAAGTTGAGCATACACCGCAGCCAGCGCAAAATGAAGCTCTTATCATCACAGCTGGATCCTCTGGACTTGACGTCTTTGCTAAGTTCATCAGCCTTTCTCTCGGTATTTTTGATGCCTCAGATAGTTCAATTCTTTTTCTTCCTTCTCCGAATATTCTGAACCTTTTCGGCACATCAATCCATCTCCAGAGCCCGTATTTCACCTGATTCTCGCTCCATCCTGTGGAGAAAAGGAAATCCTCCCATCTCTTCCAGAGCTCTGGGTGGATCTCCTTTACTTTCAGGAAGTCTGATATTCTAGCTGATGGGCAGAGATAGCATCCTATTCTCTCAAAACCCATGAAGTACAGCTTGTTGACCTCTACCTTCCTGCTCATGACATACAGCCATGCATCCAAAGCTGTCCACTCATTTATCGGAGCTGCTGTAAGGATTCCTGGAAGCCAATCATTCATCCACACTTTCTTGCTTCTCATCCTGTCGAGGGATTCGAACCTTCTCTGTCCCACAAGCGTCATCTTGGTAACTCCTTTCAATGCTTTATAAGTTGGTACCAGCTTTAGCACTTTGCAGCACCACCTGTAGTCCCTTGCAGGAGGTCCGAACTTGGGGACGTACCTCCAGAAGGAATCGCCAGCAGAGCCCACTATATCTGCTTTCTTGGACTGCTCAACTGTCTCGGGCATCTCTATTCCCGTGTCATTGAAGTACACAATATAGTCGCATCCGCTTTTCTCAGCAAGATCCAGAATCACTGCGCTGTCCTTTCCCCCAGAAAATGATACAACAAGTTTTCCATGCTTCCTCCACATTCTGTAGATGAAAAGGGATGCTCTCGATCCCTTCAGCCCTATCTCCCTCTCATTAGCCTCGAACAAGAGCTTTCTATCCTGTTTCACATCGATTGCTTTCCTCCCCTTGAACACTCTTGTGATGACATACTTGTTCCCAATTTTACAGGCTATTCCATTCAGAGTTAATTTGAAATCCGGATCTCCCTCCTTTGCCTCTCCAACAACCTCTCCTTTATCAGCAACACGGTTTATTTTCTCCATTCTGTGCTCTATTCTCACAGCTCCTGCCTCCGAGGGCTTAAACTTCCAGGAGAAGGAGAAGAGATCGAAAAAGAGATGCCCTAAAACAGCTCCATCGGATATAACCTCATAAGATGTGTCCATGTAGGGTGCTCTTCCGAATAGGACAACGGAATCACCGTTTCTAAGAAGGTCAGCGTAGCATCCAGCCCCATATTCCTTTTCCAATACCTCTCTCAGCAACTTTAGGTCTGATTCCCATGCAGGTCTTGGATCAGATGTTCTGGATATCGGAACCTCAAGTCCAAGCTCTCCGCATGACTCGCATCTATCTGAGATCAGCGGGACATTGCAGTTCCTGCACCACCTGAGTTTCATCGAGCAACAAAGTCAATTAAAAAGAAAAAGGTTGTTATCAGTAGTATATCTTCCCCTTAGGAGGTTTCTTTATGATGCCTGACTCCATGAGGACCTTCATCTGGCTCTGCGCTCTTCCTATCATCTCCCTTGCCCTCTCCAGTAGCTCATCTCTAGAGAGCTTCTTTCTAGCAACTCCCTGCTCTATTGCCTTGAGACCTGTTGCAGCTGCCACATATGGGAACACCTCTGCCTCCGTCATGGTGGGTATTATGTAGTCCTCTCTGAGCCCTTTCTCTTCTGCATATTTTGCCAGAGCTCTTGCTGCTTCGGCAGCCATCTCATCTGTTATTGTTCTAGCCCTGACATCAAGAACTCCTCTGAAGACAGCTGGGAACACAAGGCTGTTGTTCACCTGATTTGGAAAATCGCTTCTTCCAGTTGCAACTATCCTAGCCCCTGCTTCCTTTGCCTCCCAAGGCCATATCTCTGGCACTGGATTTGCCTCTGCAAAGACTATCGGGTCCTTGTTCATCTTTTTTATCCACTCGGGTTTTATCACTCCAGGCCCCGGTGTGCTAGCCGATATTACAACATCCATCCCCTCTAATGCCTCTGCTATCCCTCCCTTTCTCTCCTCAGGATTGGTCTTAATTGCCATCTCATACTTCCATGGGTTCTCCTTCTTCATCTCCTCTATATCAGGTCTACTTCTGTAGAGTATTCCCTTTGTATCGGTCATTATCACATTCTCAGGTCTTATTCCTATGACAAATGCGAGTCTTGCGTTTGCTATATTGGCAGCTCCACAACCTATGAACGCTATTTTCGTGTCCTTAACGCTTCTTCCCGTGAGTTTTAACGCATTTATGAGACCTGCTATCGTTGCCCCAGCAGTTCCCTGCTGGTCATCATGCCAAACTGGTATATCCATCTCCTTTCTGAGCCTCTCCAAAATGTAAAAGCAATCCGGAGATCTTATATCCTCAAGATTTATCCCTCCTAGGGCTGGTTCAAGGAGCTTAGCTGTCTCTATGAACTGATCAGGATCCTTTGTTCTTATCGGAAGGGGAAATGCATCCACTCCGCCCAAGTATTTGAAGAGGAGCGCCTTTCCCTCCATCACAGGAAGAGATGCCTCAGGTCCTATGTCCCCGAGCCCAAGCACTCTAGTTCCATTTGTCAGAACAGCTATAGTGTTCCATCTATTTGTGTACTCAAGTGATAGATCGGGATCCTTCTGTATCTCCCTCGATACCTGAGCAACTCCGGGAGTGTACCAAACAGCAAAGTCCTTCAGCTCATAAACCGGAACTCTAGGGGCTATCTCCACCTTTCCCCCGTAAAACTTGGCATATTCCATTGCAAGTTTGTACGGCTTGTTCACATCCTCAGACAAGATCCCACCAAATTTTTCTGTTGCTCTACTTAAAAAATATTTCTGTTAAAGTCGGATTGGGAAATATGATAGCATTAGTAAAGATATAGAAGAAGGATACAGAGAGCTAGGGAATTTACTAAATCATTCTGATTTTGAGCTATTTACTATATTTTAGGATCAGTCTATAACTCTCTCCCACATCTCCTTTGCCAACTTCCCATCATACTTGAACGTATTTATAAGCTCCTTTGCCTCCTCCCTTCTCTGCCTGTGAATCTCAAGATATTCATTCACCTTCTTTATCAGGATCTCCTTCAGCTCCCCTGTCAGCATCCTTCCGGATCTGTACTCCTCCCTTATTCTCTCCACCTCGGAGTCATCCTCCTCCAGAAACATGTAGAGCCATTGAAACGGGACATCTATTTCAGGATTTCCTCCAAGCTTCCTGTGAAGCTCAGCTGTTGGCTGACCTCCGGAGAAAGCATACTTCATCACCTTTGTCCTGACGACATCAGGAGGATCGCTCAGGTATATAGCACTTTCAGGAGCTGAGGAGCTCATCTTTCCCTGAAACCCTGTCAGAGGAGGAATAAACTTGCTGTGTATGGCAGCCGCCTTTTTGTATCCAAGGGATTCAGCTATATCCCTCTGAACCCTCCAGTACGGGTCTTGATCTATGGCAGCGGGTATCAGACATCTTTTTCTTTCAAAGAAAGTTGGAACTATCTGTATTGCTGGAAACAAAATTAAGCCTATGTTTGTGCTGAGGGAAAAGCCGAAAACTGCTCTAGCAGTGCTTAGATTCACCTTCTTGGCGACCTTGAGCACTGCTGGATAGATGTTTCTTATGTACTCAGTGTCCTGAAATATGAAAGTCCTATCTGGATCGAACCCGACTGCTATTATGTCTAGGGCATTCTCGTAGGACCATCTCCTCGTCTCCTCGAGGCTCAGCCTTCTTTTCTCCTCCAAAAACTTCTCATCATCTGTTAACTGTATGTAAACATTTACCTTAAACCTTTTCTGAAGCCACTGAGTGAAGTGGAAAGGTATCATGTGCCCTATGTGCATTGGCCCGCTTGGCCCCCTCCCAGTGTAGAGAAAGAACCCTCTTCCCTCCCTGAAGTCTTTCAAAACAAGATCCAGATCCCTGTGAGAGTAGTAAATCTTTCTTCTTAACATGTAGTGGCTTTCCCCAGCAAGGGACTCCAGCTCTTTCACCAGATTTTCATCCAGCCTCTGAGTTCCGAACTCCTCTATAAGCCTGTCGTAATCGACAGGACCTGTGACCTCCCAAGGACTAACGCTGCCAAAGACGATCCCCCATCATATCACCTTTTCCTCCGCCTTTCTATTTGCTTTTAAAGCTTTTGTCAAGAAAATAAAATGGGGGATTTCAGGGCTTTTCCTCCTCCTTCTTCTCAAGCTCCTTCGCATACTCCACTGTGACAACATAAGAAGCGCCATTGTAGTAAAAGCTCAACTTACCTTCATCCACAAGCATGGAGACCGCTTTATCGACCAGAGACTTCTGAACATTAAGAGCCTCGGCTATCTCCTTGCTCTTCACCTTTTTCTTCTTCTGAACATACTCATACACCTTCTGCTTCAGCTCCTCTGTTACCTCCATTCTCTCCCCCGATAAAGCTTGATGTTTTTACGTTTAAATTTTTCTCAAAAGAATTTGAAAAATGATCTTCCTTGGTGAAGCAAGGAATCAATAGCGAGACCGAATTTTTATTAGATGAAGGGCTCAGGACGATTTCACTATGTTGTAATAGGATCTGAGAGCTCCTCTGTTCAACAGCAAGTGAAGTACTAGCACTGCCACAGTAGCGAATGCTGAGAACAAGTGGATCTGTCTCCATGCCTCCTTTCCATAATAATAACCTGATCTAGGACCTCTCGGAGCAAAGTAGAGAAAAAGCCCGCTAAATATAGTTGAAGTTCCAAGAATGAGAAGGATGAGAAAGACCGCAATCCTCAGATGAACTGAGCTCATATGCTGTAGGATAGAACAAATTTTATAAATTTTTTTATCCAACGTTCAGCGTGCCCGGCACTGTGAAGTTCAAGTTCTACTTGACAGCTAGAGAGGTCATAGGATCAAAGGAACTCCTGATCCAGTTGGATGAGATGAAATTGAGCAAAGCAATGGAGCTTCTGAGAGAAAGACTTGGTGATAAGGCATCTGTCATATTCAACAGTGATGGAAGCCTAAAATCCCATTATACTGTCATAGTGAATGGAAGAGTTGCCAGATCCATGGATCTGGAGCTCTCCGATGGATCTGAGATACAGCTTCTCCCACCAGTTGGAGGAGGCTAAATTAGATACAACGGAGCTCACCGAAAAATTAACAAGCTTAATTATTTAGAAAGGATTGAAAACTTTCTAGATCGAGTGAACGCTTCCACAAACAATTGAGGAGAAAAGATTATAAAACAAGTAAATCTAGTTTACCTAGTGTAACTAGATGAACCAGTCTAACCAAGGAAAGAAGAGGCTCGTTGCTATTAAGAATTTTGACATTGAGACCTACAGGCTGGTCAAGACCTATGCTTCCCTAGAGGGAAGAACTGTTGCATCCATATTTGAGGAAGCTGTCAGTTCATGGCTTGAGAGCAGAGGAAATTATGAGGAGATTAGACTTTGGACAGGGCTTGAGCAAGCTTACAAGGAAAACTTTGAGGTATTTAGGGAGAATCGATCGATTTTTAAGAATCATGGAGAGGGATATGTTCTTATATGCGACCAGCGGATTATCGGGATATTCAGCGACTATGATGAAGTTCTGAGGAATTTTAGGGAAAATTGCAGGAGGAATGCTCTTGTAATAAAGCTCCCTTATGAGAAGGAGGAGTTGGAGCTGGGCTTGCCATGGTGAGGTATATGTCGGCGTACTTTAAGAATGATAAGCAGAACTTCCTGCCTGTTGTCAGGGCCATTCTTCGCAGTCCATTGAACGATAAATCTCTAGAGATGGAGTTCATAATTGATACAGGATTTCAGGGAGGGATACTTGTGCCTCTCAGTACGTATATAGACCTCGGACTTAACAGACTTGAGGAACCAAAGGTATCAGCCCGAACAGCTGTTGGAACAGTAGTGGAGCTTAGGACTTCCAGAGCAATAGTTAGGATTGGTGATCTAGAGTTTATGTGTAGTGCATACACAACACTCGGCGTGAAAAACCCCCTGATAGGAAGAGAGGTCCTCAAAAAAGCAGGTCTGCTTTACAGACCACCAACAGAAATAAGAATAGGGATTTAATAAATTCAAGTATATTAGCAGGAAGGTTTATTGATAAAGCATGGGCCTGGAAAAAGGCTATATTCCTGCTGAATAGCAGCTATTCACCTTATTGAGGCAAATCAGAAGGAACACATGCGCACACATGAGAAAAATTCATCCCATCCTCAGAATCTTTATCTCTTCTACCTCAACATCCTTATTTCCATTCAGATCTTGCCACTTTATTATTATATAAGAAATTGGGCGCTGACTAAAAGTAGGGATCCTAGAAAGGAGCAAAAGAGCTGCCCTCGTGCCATATCTGTGAGTTCCCATTACATATATTTTTCCTCCCTTCATGAGTATAACTGCATAATCCACCTCCTGCCACTTGCTCCTGTAAATAGCCCCTTCTACGATCAGCTCATCTCTTCTGAAGCTTATGTCCGATTCCTCTGCTGCAGCAGCGCTCATGTAGTTTACAAAGGGTCCACCGACTATTATATCTCCGCTCGGCATGAACACAGGTGATTCGAAGCAAAGCCTGACGGATTGGGCGTCAGCTGATGAGAATACAGTGAATGTAGATTGCAGGACGGATATGGGAATGCTTATAATGTTATTGTTCTCATCGAGCTCTTTTATGCCATTTGTGTCGTCAATGAACACGTTTACAAAGTATTTACCAGGAGGGAGACCGAAAATAACGAAAGATGCTGTGTATTCCGCCCATGTTTCTGCCTTCAGACCAATTCTCTGGAAGGAACCAAGAAGATAACCTGATCCCTCCGTCTCCCCTATGTAAACTCCAGTTCTGTACGGCCCCGATGCCTTCTTCCCTGCATTAGACTCGATCCACTTTACTGTTATAGCTCCTCCCTGATGAATTGAGGAGGGTTGAACCTCCACATTATGCACTCTCAGATCTGGATATGCCTCTACTACAAATATTGGGCATGTTGCCCTATTGTTGTCCTTGTTGAGTTCTGCGGTTTTGTTGTCGTCATTAACAAATACAGTTATATAATACTTTCCAGGTGGAAGCTCTAGAGGAATAGTGAGATTGACAGAATAACTCATCGAACTTCTTGCAAGCAAAGTGTGCTGAAAATGAGCTAGACAGATACCTTTTTCATACTCCTTTGTTTCCAGATAGATCCCAACGCTATAAGATGCATCTGCATCTCCGATGTTCCTTTCAGTCCACTTAACGGTCAGAGTATCCCCTTGATGGATGGTAATGGAAGGCTCCAAGCTCATGTCGCTTACCTCCAAATCTGGCATTGCCTGCGAAGTCATGATCTGGAGGGGAAGGAACAAGGGAATGAGGAAAAGCATCCAGATAAATGCTGCTTTCACTCAGTCACCATTCGGTTCTGAACTCAATAGCTTATAAGCTTTTCATTTAAGATTTAATAGTTGGGAAATTAGTATTTTTAAGGCACTTGAATAGGAACAAAACTGATCAAATATTTCTGTCATTCATTAGTGCACTGCAGTTTCTTCATAATCTCCTCTATGCAGGATATCCTGAAGTTAAATGGCTCTGGTAGATCTTCCCTAACTCCAACTCTCCTTGACCTGATGATGCAACTAGGATCAATTCTCAATCCATCTCTTAGCTGAAGTTCCTGATCGCAACTGCATAAAAAGGCCTTGTGATAACGCTTGTCCACATCCAGATATTTGGTAACACGACCGGGTCCCCATATCGGCTTGTCAAGAGGCCTGAATGTCATCGGATCCATCGGAATTATCCCTCTTATCAATACTGCTCCCAGCTTTTCATCCTCATGGGCAACTATGTTGAGAAGCCACTGTTTGTGAACTCCATAAACAAGAGCGGTGCAGGGCTCTCCCTGCATTGTTTTAGCCAGATCTCCTCCCTTCCTAGCCCTAGATGCCGGATCCTCTGGACCAAAATAGGGCTCCACTTCAATTATCATGCCCGCAACTCTCCTTCTCTTGTTCAGAATAACCTTGCCCAGCAGATCCATTGCAACTAGATCAGGCCTCCTCCTGAAGAATTCCTGCCCAAGTATCTTTTTCATAAAATCCCTCTTTTTAAGATCTCAGCCTCCTGGCATCTCCTTTTCCATGAGCTTGAGCATCTGCTTCATAGTTTCAGGCATTGTGGAAAGGCCTACTGATATCAGATGGAGCGAAGCTATGTAGAGGGCTGCAAGAAGAGTTCCTATGCTCTCCTCCTCCGGAAGACTTTTAAGGACTCTTTCGGCTATCTCCACGGCCTTATTTCTGTCTACTCTCTTCCGAATACTTGGTGAAGGGATCTGAATGGAGAATATATATAAATCTTCCTCGAACATTTTAAACTTTTTCCTTCATTATTCGAAAGAGGAATCTGTGGAAAGGATTAAATAGAAGTCCTTCACCATAGATAGATTGTTAGAGTACACGTCTCAATGCAAAGAGGATTGAAAGATCCCAAAAACCTTTTTTAAGAAAAGCTCCCTGGCCTCCCAGATGTCCCCCACCGCCATTCTCTTCAAGGTGAAAAGATAGATTTTAATACTTTTCTCGAGTCATGTATTGTCAGTATACTGACAAAGCTTTTTATATATCTTGTCAGTTAACTGACAAGATGGAGGAGCTAATATATTCCCAGAATCCCTGGTGGGAGTGGGAGAACTGGGAAACAAGAGACAGAGATCTGAGGAAATACAATGAAAGCAGGGTGAAATGGAGGCCCTCCTGGATAGATAAAATCTCTCTTGAGCCCTTCTCCATGAACATAGTGATGGGACCTAGACAGGTGGGGAAGACAACAGGAGTGAAGCTTCTCATATCGGAGCTCCTGAAGGGAAGAAGCTCAGAATCGATCTTCTACTTCAGTTGCGATCTTGCCTCCGATGCAAAGGAGCTGAGGAATGTCCTGAACTTCTACAGGAGGTTTAAGGAGAGAAATGGGGTGAAGAGCTCTGTTATCTTTCTGGATGAGGTCACAGGGTTGGAGGGCTGGTGGAGGATAGTGAAGGGATATGTTGATCTGGGCCTTCTGGAAAGGGATGTCTTGGTTCTTCTAGGCTCCGCTTCATTCAGGTTCAAAGGGTTCTCTGAGGCCTTTCCCGGGAGAAGAGGGATGGGAAGAACTGTAGAGGTCCTTCCTCTCAGCTTTCCGGAATATGCAAAGGTGAGAGGGGTTGAATTAAGGATCAGCGAGTACAGCAGAATTCTCTCAACTTTTGATGAATATCTTGAGACTGGAGGATTTCCCAGGAGCATAAATGGGGATGAAAGGTTTTCAGAGGATCTAATTGCCAGCATTGAGATGGACTCAGTTAAGGCAGGGAGAAATCCCAAGCTTCTAAGGCTTATAGCTAAATCGATAATAGAGAAGGCTCCCAGTGCCATCAGCTTCAACTCAATTGCAGGAGATCTTGGAATATCGCACAACACTGTCCATGATTATGTAAGGCTGATGGAGGACATGTTCCTCCTAGGAGTAGCTTACTTAAAGGAAGATGGGAAAATCCTCTACAGAAGGGAGAAGAAGATCTTCATCAGGGATCCATTCCTCGCAATATCTCTCTCAAAGCTTCTTGGGGCAGATCTCTCAAGAGCAGCTCTTCTTGAGTGGGTTGTTCAGGAGCATGTCCTCAGGGAATTCGGAGAAGTTTACTTCTGGAGGAATGGACTTGAGGTGGATGTTATCTCTGGAAAGCTGAAAGTTGAGGTTAAGGCTGGAAAGCCTCACAGAAGATATCCCAGAGATGTTACAGTTCTTTCTGAAGAGGATATACCGGCTTTCCTCCTGAACCTGAGGAGATAAAAGATATTGTTACAATAGAAGTATTATTTAGCAAGTTATTTCCAGCATGGAAGGCCTTTTTAGGTAGCATAAATCCATCCTTCAGCTCGCGAAAGAGTTATATGTTTGCATTCCTCTAAAGCTATTATGGAATATGAGATAAAGTACAGGCCTTCTTACAGCATGCTGGTTGTCAAGATGAATCCAGGTGAGACGATAACAGCGGAGGCAGGTGCGATGACCTACATGTCTCCCAACATTCAGATAAAGACGAGGGCAAGAGCCGGCATACTCGACACGATAAAGGTGGGAGTCCTAGGAGGTCAATCATTGTTTGTGAACGATTACACTGCAGTTGGAGGGCCGGGGGAGATGGGGCTTGTCGCAGCCCCTCTTGGGGATATAGAGAGGCTTGTTCTAGATGGCCACAACGGCTACATAATACAGAGATCCTCATATATAGCATCTGATCCAACTGTTGATCTGGACATAAAGTGGCAGGGCTTCACAAAGGGAATATTTGGACAGGGCCTTTTCATGATAAAGACATCGGGAAAGGGGAATTTATTCATAAACACATTTGGAGCAATAGATAGGCATCATCTATCGGCAGGGGAGAGCCTCATAGTTGACAACTTCCATTTAGTCGGCTTCTCCGACACATGTTCTTACAAAGTTAGAAGAATAGGTGGGTTGAAGGAGTTTGTGCTGAGCGGAGAAGGCCTTGTTGTGGAGATCACCGGCCCTGGTGATGTCCTTATCCAGACAAAGAATCTGGCTGAATTTGCCGACTGGCTCTGGCATGTTTTTGAGCCGAAGATAAGGGCAATGATGAGGTCTAGATGATCAGAACATCATCTCTTGGATCCCAGAACTTGAAATTCCAGAAGCTATGAATTTAGTTCTAAAGAGCCTAAAATTTCCTTGATATCTCGCTTTTCCTTGTCCTCTCTTTTGGCTCCCATCTGAACCTCCAGAGACCCTCCAAAAAATCCTCAACAGCAATGCTGAGCTTGCCTGCCAGAATATTGCTGATAAGAGGCTCGCGATGAGCTGTGATATCACAATGTCAGCTTCAACGGGACCTGATTCAGCATCTTCAGCTATTGCCTTAATTCTAGCTGCAGATCTCACGATCCACACCCTGACAGGTCCTCCTGCTGTGTCGAAGAAGTCCTCCTTTGCATCCGGAGAAGGCCAGAGGCCCCAGTTCCCTGCCACTCCAGCAGGGATCATTAACTGTGGTGTATCGGCCTCATATCCGCTGTTGACAAGGGCCACGACCTCTCTAGCTTTCTCCCCTCTCTTCACCCTTAGCCTCACTCTTACCGCCATGGGAGATTCCCCTCACCCAGCCCACTCTCATCTCTTCGCTCTAATTCTTCCAACTCTCGCCATCAAGCCTCATAATGAATCTATTTAAGCATTGAGATTATTGTCCAAAACTTCCCGGAATCCAGTAAGATCTTAAAGTCACCTCTAAGGGCCAAATACAGAAACTGTAGGAGTTAGCAAGGAATCTTATCTAAGAGAAGGAGCTCAGTCCACCGGGAATCTCTGTAGCTTCTGCCAACTTTCCCATCAAAGTTTTTTAGCTAAGCAAGGGAAAATATTCATGTGAGAGCTGAAATTCTCTGGTGGCTTGAACAGGCCAAGAGGGACTTAAGGATGGCTGAGGAGCTGTTGAAATTGGGATTCTTTGAAGGAGCCGCATATCACTCCCATCAAGCCGGGGAGAAGGCTCTTAAAGCATTAGTAATAAAGAAAGGAGGTTATCACCTAACCCATTCATGTAAGTTCCTTCTTGATCAGCTCAAAGCTCAGAAAATGGATGTTGATGACATATACAACGATGCAAAGGAGCTTGATATCCATTATATGACCTCAAGGTACCCCAATGCAGCCAGTGCCCCTCCTTATGAGCTTTATGATGAGCTAAAGGCCAAAGAATTGGTGGGCAGAGCAAGAAAGCTGGTAGATTTCGTCGAGAGGAACCTAAAATGACCGAGCTAATGAGGGCCATAACAGGGCTTTTGAGAGAAATTCCCCTCAAAATAAACTCGGCTGTTCTCTTCGGCTCTCTAGCAAGAGGAGAGGATCTTCCATGGAGCGATGTCGATCTCCTGCTCATATCCAAGGACTTCTCAGGGATGAGAAAAGAGGATAGAATACGCCTTGTGCTCGACAAATGGGATTATATGAGGCCTTTAGAGCCAATTTGTCTATCTCCTGATGAGATATCGGAGGAAAATCCTCTTATCTGGGAGATCTGTATGGATGGAATTCCAATTGTGGATGATGGGACCTTCCGAGAGCTGAAAAAGAGGTGTATTGACCTCCTGCGGAGGAAGAGGATTGGGAGAAGGTGGTATGGATACGTACAGATGGAGCGATGAGGAACTATTACTTTTTAAAAGCAATCTAAAAATTGTTATTCTAAAGTTAAGACTTCAATATTAGTTTATCAGAAAGTTTCAGCCCTCTTTTCAGATATTCTCCCCAGCTTTCACAGTGCCCAGACTGAGCAAAAAGTTTTAATTTATAATATAAGAACTGAGACTAGAAGGAATCCGCTGACCCCATCGAAGCCAAAAGGTTTATTAGGAGCTTTCTTCAGTATGAGCCATGCGCTCTGGATTATCCTCAGGACCTGATGCCGGTCTTCTCTTAAGTATTACTGGCATTGTCCTATCCCTTCTGACCATGTTATCATCTAGCTGGCTCTCATTAGTCCCCCTTCTTCTAGTGGGATTTTCAGCAGGCTTTCAAAAGCCTCTTCTCAGGATAAAAGGCGGATTCAGGCTGAAATTTTCCTTATTAGGTCTAATTCTCACTGTTCTCCTGGCAACAGCCTTTATCCTTGTGTCCATACCGCCGATATACCTCTCCTGGATCTCTCTCTTCGCTTACATCTTCCTGCTGTCCCTGAGGGATCTCAAGCTCACAGCCGCATTCATTGTTGCAATAACGCTCTTTATTCCAGCTCTTTTCTATCTTGGAGGCTACATCACAGTGAGCAGCTACAACATAATCAGGGTTGCCGATCCTGAGGAGCTGAAGGGTGTGTTCAGAAGCAGAGAGTCTGTGGTCCTTGTCGGTCATGCGATGGCTGAGGTCCTGGCCAAGACAAGGCTAACTCCCAACGAGAAAATTGTTGATTGGGAGGAGATAGCGATAAATGGGACTCCCTACTGGATATTCGCAGTTACACCGGCCAATACAATTGCTCAGAACTATGTGAGCAAGCTGATACTTGTTCATGTCCAGACGGGTGAGGTTCTGGTGAAGGAAGTTCACATGACAGTCGGCTCGGGGCTTTGGTGGACGAACAATGTCAGGTGGAGGACCTACCTTCTGACAGCCCAGCCAATCGGGAATGTATACCCATTTGTCCTCGGGGAAGAGCCATACTTTGCAGCATGCTCAAATAAGCCCATCAACTTGGGCCTTTCCATCATTCCGGGGGATGTATATGTCTACAGGAGCGATGGAAGCCTTAGGGTTGTGCAGCAGTTCAGCGAAGACAGATCCCTTCCTGAGGACTATGATTGGGATTACTTAGATGGATACATAAAGGATTGGCTATACTTCTTGGCTGAAACAAACCCTGTTAGCTTCACCATCATTCCTAGAGGTTTTCTCTGGATACCTGCGAGCCAGCACAGTCAGGATCTCCTGAACATGACGCTCCTCATTCCAGGTAAAGAGGGAGGGACTTTGAGGGTTTACTTTGGCATAAGTCCGGCAAACCCGAACAGCATCGTATCGATACTGATAGCAAACAACACAGGAGTTTACTACTATGATGTCAAGAGAATCGGGATATACAGCCCCCACTATGTCCAGTCCCTTGTCCAGAGCAAGCTTCCAGCGATAAGCGGCGGCCGCTTATACGCGAAATATGCCCAGCTTGTCTACATTGATGGATACCTATGGATTGTTCCCATTTATGCCCTGACATCTGTAACTACTCTGTGGGGAGTGGCTGTTGTGAACGCGACAAGCCCTCAGCAGATGCAGATATACCAGTACAGCCCTTCTTATGGAGCTTACACAGATTTTCTCAGGGCTGTTTTCAGCATAAAGCTTTCTTCTCAAGGGAACATGACATGCAGGATTGTTGAAGGGATAATATCCCAGAGGATGGAGTTCGTCTACAGAGGGGATACGTATCTGGCTCTTACAGTGGGAAATTCGACATATTATGCAACGCCTGACATCGGCTTGAGGGACTTCCTTAAACTTCTGGCTGTCAGAACAGGGGATTATATCAAGCTTTGCGTCTCAGATGACAGAATAGTCCATGTTATGGAGGGCTAACTTATCTTCTGTTTTTCCCTTTTAAAGATCCATATCGTGGGACTATTAGAAGAACGAAGAGAAAAGCAGGAGGAATTTTCATGAGAAGTTCCAAGGGAGAGAGGGCTATCGTGAGGACTGAGCTGCAGAAAAACACTGCAGCACAGCGGGCTCAGGATTTTTCTCTCTATCTTAGGAGCACCGGAGATTATTATTCGATCCCCTTCATCCCTTACTCTGGCATTTGTCCCTGCCAATAGGAGGAATGCGTAGAGATCAGCGCCCATTCCTATCGAGTTTACCAGATACATGGAGAGAAAGAAAGAAGATAGTTTTATGAGAGGGATTAGCTGGAGGAATGAGACGATATTCGCCCCATCTCATAGGGAATTGATATAATCCCCCTTCTCTCCATGAAAACGATAAGACCGAATAGATCGGATGGAGAAAGACCATGTTCTAAGGAATCCTTGAGCGTTATCTTCTCCTTCTCCCTGAATGTTTCGGCAGCTTTCAAAAGCTTCTCCGAATTAGGTAGAAAAGCGAACTCTTTCTTGGAGAATGGTCTCAAAAATTTCACATCTAATCCATCGGAGGCAATTTTTCTGGCTAAATCAATTATCAGGAGCCTCTGGCTTAGAGGGGGATGAGCATTTCTCTGGGGGATTATCAGATAGCGGGCTTTTGGTGTAATATCGCTGAGTCTTACAGCTTTTTTCTTCTCTCTTCTTGGGAGAAAGAAATAAAGCTCGGAAAAGGTGCCAAAATCAAACTTTCTGGACCTAGATAGCTTTAGAAGGGCACTTTTCAGGCCTTTATGATGCGACAGAGCTGAGATAAAATCCGCTCTAGCTTCACGTAGCTCCAATGGTACACCTGTACTCGTGAGAGCAAGGTAGGACATCATTAAAGAAACTGCTACGATTAAAAAATAAATACCAGCGCTCACTATTGAAGAAATAATCGTTGTTGAGGCAGGGAGAGAGTATTTTCCGATGAAAGTAAAGATGATCGGTAATAAAACAAATAACTGAGACCATGAAATTGCAAGAAGCTTCGAAAATCTTGGCCTAAGACATTCGTAAAACCTAGCTAAGCCGTCAAATTTCAGGTGCACGAGCTCATGCAAAGCTATTGCTTCTAATTCTTCCTTACTAAAAAACTTTAGAGAAAGGTTAGAAAAGACCAATAGATTAGATTCTTCTGTGGAAAGAGAAAATATCATATTAGGAGATCCTGATGTTAACATTGCCCTTACATTTTTGATTGCCATTCTTTCACTCAGTTCATTTATAATCTCCTTTAGCTTGGTAGGAGCTTCTTCTAACTTACTCCTAGGGAATAAAATCTGTATGAGAGTTTTTACAATATATAGAGTTGGTATACTTCCGACAATTAGTAGCGGATACGTTGATATAAAGAAATCAATAGGGAATGTGCTGTATTGTATTAGTAAAAATATAATAAAAAAATACCAATAAGCTGCTAGCAATAATGCCAATATAAAGAAAAGAATTAGGAAACCCAGCCTCGCCATTGTAGCTTCTAATGGTTTAGCTGATCCGAATGCATAACTTTTCATAGTTTTTTGTTTATAAAGACTAAGTGTAAATATATATGCAGACAATAAGATGCAATTGAAGATAAAATCTGGTAGCGGTAGAAGTGTTATTATTATTGCTATTAACGAAATAGCAGCTAAATGTATTAGACTAGTTATTAGTTCATATTTTCCTAATTTTGATATATTCATCTTTTTTAATCCATTTATGATATCTTTTGTACTATACCCTGCATATCTAGTTATTTCAATAACAAGAGGGAGGGATAATATAAGACCAAAAGTAATATATAATATATCATTAATATAGCCAGATAGAAGCATAAATAGAAATATTAAGATCTCGAATGCAAGTGTCAGTATAGTTATTTTAAATGGAAATAGTAGTATGCGACGAAAACGGCGAAGCATAAAGGTAACCTTTCCCTACGGTTAAGATCTAAAAATACATGTTCACTGCCTCCTCCACTTTCTTTCTCTTCTCCTTTACCAAGAATTCTGCAGCCTTCTTAATAGCCTTTCTTATCTCAATAATATACTCCTCTGTCCAACGTGGTGATACAAACTTCAAGGATGGGACTCTTTCAGTCTTACGAGATATCTCCTCCATCAAATTTTCAAGGAGTTTACTGAGCTCCTCCTCACTCAGAATTCTCTCTATATAACCTATGAAGTTCCTTAGTCTCTCTTCGATTTTATCATCCACTAAGGAGAGAAGATCCTGGATTAAGAGGGAAAGATCTCGGGATCGATCCACAGAAGATCTTTAGGAGAGACTATTTAAAAACTTTTCTCCGCTTCCAGCAAATTTTCCATGTCCAACACGACTAAAAGCGAGAAAATCTCCTCTAATTTAAATCCCGCTTCTCTCAAATCGTTCATCGATATAATTCCTCTTTTCACCAGCTCAGCAGCCTTAGCAGCCATATAAAGCCTATCTGCAGGGAAAGCCCTTAAAAGTACCTTTAAGAGCGATCTATCATCGAGGACTTTTGATACTCTCAATCCCTCAGTTAGGAGAGCATCTGCAAGATGTGTAATGAATGCTCTATCATTGACCTCTGGATGCCTTTTCATAGAAGGAAAGATTAAATCTTTTAGGCTTATTTCTGGAGATGAGATATCTTTAAGTCTTCTTCCGGTGTACTTGAACTCCTTGACCCCATAGATCTTCGATAAGGCTTCTCTCATCCACCTTCCCCCAGCGACCAAGGAAGCTATGAAGTTAGCTCTCATTTCTCTGAAGGACAGGGTTCTCACATCCGGCTCAAGACCTATCGCTATGGAGAGAATCAGGAGGAAAAGGGAAAGGGACATTACCAAGGACTCAAGGTCTAAATCCACTAAAATTGAAACATCCTCTGTTAAATGGAACAGTAGAATTCCGATTAGAGAAAAGAAATTAAAAAGAAAGGAATAAATGGAGAACTTTAGGAGCTCAGACTTTAAGAACTCAACAGTTCTGGCCTCAGCATCCAGCTTAAGATGAACGAGTTCATGTGCTATCACAGTTTTTATCTCTTCCCTTCTTAACCTCAGTAAATCTAGGGGAAGGCGTATCAAAAAGCCTTTTTTTGCAGACGGACACTGATATATCCCTTATTGAAGAATTTTCGACTTTTATTAGAGGAATTTCAACCTTAATCTCCTCAGAAACCTCCTTTATAATGGATTTAAGCTCCTCAGGCACGTTGGTATTCAAAGGTATGCTATCAAAAATTCTCATAGTATGCAGGATCCTCTTCCCCATCAGAAGAAGAATTGCAACTGGAGGAAGAATTAACAAAGAGAATAGGGAGAAGAAGGAATTGGATAGCATGAGATCAAGGAAAAGTGAGAATAAAAAATAAATTCCAGTCCCTAAGAAGAGTCCCACAGGTAAACTCCATATTACAAGGTTTCCTTGCCTGAAGAACTTGGAATAACGGGTTTCAGAGAGATAATGTCCTCCTCCTGCCATGAGTTGAGTTAAAATTGATGCAAAAAGAACGACAGCAGAAACATTAAAGATAGGATAGGTAAGAAAGGGCACTGGAAAAATGGCACAACGGAGAGAGAGTATTGATGCAACAAGAAGAACAACAAGAAATGCAAACATTGAAAGAAAATCCCTTTCATACCTTGCCCTTATTCCCAGCTCTGTCAGCAGATCCCTCAAAAACTGAAAGAGCTCTGAGGATCGCATCAATGATATCTCACATAAAGTTTTAAAGAGATCTCTGGCTGGTGTTCTGTGAGCTCCTCTCTTGATGCACCGAAAGAACCTCCTTCAGTTAACGAAAAAGCACTTATGGATTCTTATAAGATGCCCATTTTGTTTCTTCTCCTTCCATTGAGAGGGAAAGTGAGGCAGATCAGCGAGAAAAGAGAGCTTTCTTTGACCTTAAAAATCGGGAAGTATCTTAACTCTAGTTATTTTAAGCTTGGTGAGACTTATTTGCCAGATATTAAGCAGAGAGCCATTGTAATAAGGAAGGATGAGGAAAAGAGCATCATTGTAATTCCGGGTTACGGAATAGAGGAATCTCTCTCCTTTAGGGAGTTCTTGGAGAACTGTTATAGTGCACTGAGGGAATATGAGCCCGATGAAGAGTTCGAGTGCATTGTCTACATAACGAATAGCGAGGAGAAGTTCTGGAATGTGACAAAATTGCCAGGAGATCCGGAATTTTGCAGGATGAAAGAATACTACATACCTCTTAGAAAAATGGGAAGGATTCTGATGGGATTCAGGAGGATCGGAGCTGTGGTCTCAGATGAGGAAGTGGAGGAGATATCAGCTCTCCTCATATCAGTAGTAGCAATAGCTATAATAATGGATATGGATCTCTTTGACGTCAGGAGAAAGCTGGATTACTGGATCAAAAGACTGAAAGAGGAGCTTAGAGCCGAGGACTACAGGAGGCTTTCGGAGGATATAATCTCCTTCTCCAATATCACAGAGGAATACATCTTTCTGAGACAGTGCAGATCCGAGATATGTGCAAGGATTCTGATGGAGTTCAGGGAGGTCAACGGAATCGACATGATATGGAATGAGGTTAAGATGAAGCTTGACATGCTAAGAGGATACATGAGCTCAGCTCTCAGCCTGAATGCTGAAGAGAGCTCAATGGAGGTTCTTAGGGAGGTTGAGACTATCAGCAGACTTTCGAATGCAGTGAATGATGTGATGAATCTAGTGAATCTAATAGCAGCTGCGGGAGTGGCATTTGGGCTATCTGGGAGCGTAAGTTCTCTTCTCAGGGTTCTCCCAGGGGCATGGAATGATCTTCTCTGGGGCATCTTTCTTTTTCTTCTCTCCTTCCTCACAATATACTCCATTGCTAATGCATGGAGAAGAAGATCAGAGCCACTTGTTAGGCTTGAATTCGACGAGGGGGAGCTTATAAAGATCAACAACGAGGAATTCGGAAAGATGAAGGAAGGAAAAGCGGGAGATATAAAGTTTCATGAGATTCTATGCGATTTTTCAGGCATAAGCAGAAGAATAGTCTGGAGGGCGAGAAGAACAGGATGGAGAAGTCTTATCCTAGGAAGCGAAGCCACTATATCAATGTACGTGGACAGGAACATGAGGGTCTATAAGGTGCTGTGCGAGATGAGTGGTCGCTATGCAAATACTGAAACTTCTAGGGAAATTGTGACATCCCTCTTGTACAAACTTAAATCCTCAAATCAGTTGGAGGAGAGGGAGGAGGGGGTATTTTTGAGGGATTACAGAATGTACTCAGCGAAGATAAAGGACGATAAGCAGGAACGATAGAATCACGATGATATTCGCAAACTCCTTCAGCAAAGGTTTTTTATTAAATGCTTGTTCATGGATGATAGAAAGACTAGAAGTATATTAAATCAATTATCTTTCCGGAGGCGAGAAGAAGGGATGAGGACGAGCTTATGATAAGGGAGCAGAGGAGTAACATTATCTGGATGGATCAAGTGCATGCACATCGAAACTTGTACTAGGAAGAATTAGTTCTAAGGACAGTCTTTAACTTATGTTTGCTTCTGCACCTCTAATGTGACATTTTCCAGCTACTCTTCTATCACTATCTCGAACGGAGGCTTTAGAACCTCTATTGAAAAGTAAACATCGCAATCCTCACATTTGTATACGACTTTCCCATCTTTTGTCTTTCCAATAGGTCTTAAGTTCTCATCACTTCCGCAAAATGGACAATTGCTTATCTCATACGACATTAGAAATCACCTAGTGTTGGAATGATGGTTATTTATAAAGTTTTCGCACGCAAAATTTTTGAGGAATTGCAGAAAATGTTTGCTTTCACGTAAGCTCTGTAAGAATTCTTTCTAATGCCGTTAGAAAGCTTTTAAAAGATAAGAAGATTAAAATAAAATTTTAGTTTTATTTAAATAAATAACAGTTAATAAGGGACAAGGTGCTGGAATTGTGATGAAAACTCGCATCCACCTTGTTGTCCTCATCTCCCTTCTTCTCCTAGGCACATCAATTGCTGAAGCTCAGGAGGTAATTTGGAAGCTAAAGTTGGGTGGAATTCCGACAGCAATCTCAATCTCGCCCGATGGATCCAAGATAGCAGTGGGCACAGACAACGGCTATATCTACTTAATAAGTGCTGATGGAAGCATTATCTGGAGCTACAGATTGGGAGATCAGATAGGCTCTGTCTCCATCTCCCAAGATAGAGTTGCTGTTGGATCCAGATATCTATACGTGTTCAGCACAAGCGGCCAACTGATCTGGAAGTATACAGCTGGCGGAGGCGTTTATCCGGTCTCCCTGTCCTCAAGCAGCTTGAAAGTGGCAGCAGGGGCAGGGGATTGCTGTGTGTATCTGCTGAGCCCCAGCGGAACGATTCTGTGGAGGTACAATGTAAGCGATTCAATATGGTCAGTCTCAATATCATCAGATGGCTCCAGAATAGCTGTGGGAACAGATGGCGGCAAAATTTACCTTTTCAGCGGAAACGGGGGGATTATCAGAGTGTATGATGTTGGTTACACTGTGTACTCAGTCTCCCTTTCTCAGGATGGCTCAAAGCTGGCCGCAGGCTCCAAGGATGGCTATGTCCAATTATTCGATATCAATGGGCTCTTGTGGAGGTACAATACAGGAGATTCTGTTGGCTCCGTCTCCATTTCACCGGACGGATCCTATATAGCTGCCGGATCCGGACGCTATGTTTACCTATTCAATGAAAGCGGGAAGGTCATCTGGAAGTATGACCTAGGCAATGTCTGGTCCGTGTCCCTCAGCAAAAGGATAGCCG
>NZ_RCOS01000075.1 GCF_003947435.1 Candidatus Methanodesulfokora washburnensis | reverse complement strand
CATCCGGCTTGAGCATGTCTCTAAGCCTTTCATCATCGACTGAAACGCTTATTTCCACTATTTTGGGCTTCCCCAGAAGATCTAGAATCTGCTTAAGGAGATTCGGTTCCACAGGGTAAACGACATATATTGGCATTACTACTCCGTCCCCTCTTTTTAGTTGCTTGAATAAAGTTTTATAAACCATATGGTTCTGTAAAATTAAAACAGATTAGAGAGGGCGAATCATGACAAGAAAGATCCATTCAAATTGCTGGAAAATTACTTGGTGATCTTTCCTTTGACAGAGACCTGAGGAAAGCAGCGGAGAGACAGGCCATGAAGGAGGTCTCAGATGGTAAACGAGGAATTTTCATCCCCTCAGAGGTAGGAATCACAGGTGAGTTGCTGAAGTTCCAAGGAGGTGAAAAATCGCGTCTGATGAGCTTTATCTCGCTGATCTGCCTCCTATCCTAGCCTTGAAGTCGCTTATTGTTATGCCAACTATTTCATTATCTGCAATCCGGTATATCACTCCGTCCTCCACCTCAATGCTGTCCTTGGCTTCCCTAGGCTCCCCAAAACTTATGTACAGCACATCAGCGTCTTCATCGTACTCTAAATTAATTCTTTTTAAGCTTAAAGCGACTTTTTCCATATAATCTCGCCCTTAACCTTAGCAATACTAGAAGTTAAGCAATTTAATAACTTTTCCCTGTGAACCTCACGGTAGATAACCACTAAATACTTAGGTCCTATGTGAAGATTAGTATAAAACTTTAATGCTTTAAGCTCACCCCTTAATCCCTTAATAACTAAATCTGGATCCTGAGCAGCTTCAACTATCCTATGAATATAAGCTGCGACCTCTGGATGTCTAGTGATAATGTGATCGAGGGTTCTTTTAGGGAGTTTTATCTTGGGCATTCGATTATCTGCGCTGTGCTACTTATAATTGCTTTGATCTAAAGCTATGCATTCTTCGTTCCTTTCTTCTCCTCCCTAAGCTTTAAGAAATCCTCCTGAGGAGATCTCTTTCCTCAGCTATTTATTAACAGATACATTATTGAAAGATCCTATTTTTCTCCTGGGCCTTTCATCATCTGTCATAAGCCCAGCATGAGCTCCTTAATGGCATAAAATACTATATCATCTGCGCACATCAATCTATCAGTTTGAAAAGCTCTTCTATAGTCTCCTCTCCCCTTGCATGGACACAAATTACCCCCAATTTTCTGCATTCTTCCAGATTTCTCCTTAGATCATCGACAAAGACGAGCTCTGATGGCTTTATTCCCTCTATCTCCAGTATCCTCCTCAACATTTCTAGCTTTGTGGGAAAGTCCTCTCTGGAAAATATTCCAGTTAATGAAATGTTAAATTTCCTCAGAAACTTTAGAATAGAGGGCTTGGACTGCATGCTCACCAGATAAACCTTTTTCCCTCTTTTCATTGCCTCCCTGACAAATTCGACTGCCTTTGTCGGCTTAGCAGAGTCAACGGCCTCCTCCTCAAATTCTCTAATGGCATCGCTCACTCTCCTGAATATATCAGTTCCAAAGCTCTCCTTCCAGAAATCCAAGAGACTCTCTATTCTGAGGCCTGCTACCAAGGAACCTGCCTCTTTAGCCTTTCTCCAGTCTATGTTGAGATGGGTCATGACTCCATCTAAGTCGAGAGCAATGACTTTCACTTGCTTGTCAGCCACTTGAATCCCTTGTTGCATCAGATTAAAAATTTATCTGGTAGCAGAATTCTCTAAGAGCCTTCATTAGGTTCATTGCATTCAGAAAGATTTTTATTTCCACTTTTCGTACCTATTGCCTCAAAGCTCACAGAGAAATTGAGAAGGGATGAAGGAGGACGAGTTCATGACTTTCATCGCGGAGAGAGCAGTGTTAAAACCTATCAGGATTAGAATAGCCTGAACTTCGATTATCTTCGGATAGATCGCTGAAGATTAGAGGACCCTCAGAACCTCCTCCTTATACTTTAAAAGGACACCACAGTCCATATGCCTTATCAGGTAAATCCCCTCAGGAAAGAGATCTCTCTCGGGCAGATCCGGGATCTCATCAGTAAGCCCTATCTCAATGTAAACATGTGCTATATTATATATTATATCATTCTTCAGCCTGCTTACGGCATACCCCCAGAGAGGAGCTGTTGTGTGCCACTTTCCGTCCACCTCTGTCACCTTGGGCTTTCCATCAGCATCCTCTTTTATGTCAACTGAGTAGAAGCCATGAGGCATTGGAGACAGGGCCTTTACAGCTGCTATTCCAACTTCTGTAACCTTGCCATCGTGGATAATCCTTGCAACAGTCGGAGTCCCTGTGACACCCGATAAAGAAATATGAGTGAAGGGATACTCAAGCCTCTCTCTAGCATAGGATGTGATGAGCTTGCCATTGTGCCAAAGGGAATCGAATGCCAGATCCCTTCCAGGCAGGTACTCCTGGACTATAAAATCGCTTGGCTTTGCCCTCCCCTGCAAAACGTTTAGTTCTATCCATCTCTTGGCTTCCTCTACACTGTTTACCTTTAAGCTGAGCCTTCCACCAGCCCCTGTCTTTGCCCTCATCCAGAGAGGGGATCCCAATTTGCTAAATGCACTATCGAGGTCATCAAGACTATTTATAAAAAGAGTTGAGGGAACTGGCACGTTTCCTGTTCTCATCCTCTCGTAAATAGTGCCCTTATCCGGAGCTATCTCCTCAGGCCTTGGAAGATAGTATTTTACCCCGATCTCATCAAGCTTATCCCTGTTCTTCGACACTATTTTTGCCTCAGAGCTTGGATGTGGGTGCAGGAACTGGATGGAATGCCTTTTCGCTATGTCAAGAAGGAGGGGCATGAACGATGGATCGTCATGTCTGGGGGATCTGATCCTCAAATCCACTTGAGGAAATAAAATGTGATATTCATTATAATCAGTTCCAACTATAAAATATTTGATCTTTTTTGTTATTTCGGCAAGCCTCAACGCCCTGACAAAGTTCACCCCTCCTATTCCTCCCGATCCTGTCACTATAACTCTGGCCATCTTAAACCCTCCTCAACAGATCAACACCTCTCACTATGGCTAGATCCTGCCTTGAAGCAAGAAACTCCAGGACCTTTTTATATGCCCTCCCTCCCCTCATCTTTATGGAGGAATCATGCCATAGCACTGTTATCACATTTTTCCCTCCCTTTATAGCTCTGTTTATCGCATCATTAAACAGGTTGATCACTTTCTCCTCCTTCACGTTCATGTATGTGAAGAGGTAGGCATCCATTATCGCCACAGGAAACACGGTTACTCCATCTATCATGTAGTGGCCCATGTCCTCCAACTCTATCCTATCCCTGAACTTCTTAAGGGAGGAATCGTAGAGAAAACCTGCATCTCTTATCTTTCTGTAATCATCAGCCTTTATCCTGAGGTAGTGAACCCTGCATCCATAGGTTCTGCCGCTGACCTCCTCAATTTTCTCTTTTTGAGCTCTTATGCTGTTGGCAGAGGAGACATCATTTAAATGAACTCCTATCTCCCATCCCTCGCTTAAAAGCTCTTTTATCACATCGGAATAACAGCCAACATCAGTTCCATCATCGTAAACGGGCCTGAAGAAAAAGGTGGATCTCATGTCAAGGGAGTCCTCAGCATCCATAAGCTCGGGGATTCCAAAATACGGATTATAACCCTCATTTATAACCCTTTTTATTATATCATCGTCGAACCTCTCCTTTCTGGCCATTATGTGGTCTATGCCAGGCCCATGTCTGGGCCAGTCCACGTCATGGCTGAGGAAGATGAAGAGGGGCATTTCCTGTGATGAATCCAAGAAATATAAACATGTACAGCAAACATTTGTAGTTTATAAAGGCTTTACTCTGTGTAGGTAGAAGCCGATTCTCATGACAACAGCCTTGGGAGGGATTAAAAACATCAATGGGAGAAGAGTTTGTAGATCCCTGCGTGCCCGATCTATAAGAAGTCTGTATTTTGATATAAGCCTTGCTTTCTCCTGAGAGCCTGAGGAGAAGTACTTGTTGAAGAGATCTGAGCAAGATCCATGCTTGTATAATGCTCTTGCTGCTCCCACCCCTATGTACCTGTGGGAAGGATTTAGCTCGATCCATTTAAGGGCTATGCTCTTCGTTTCATCTTTACTCAAGCCATTTATTATTATCATCACTTCATAGCTTTTCAACGTCTGATTCTCAATGCTCTTCAGGCATCTAGAAAGAGTCCTTGCAGAATTATATGTCGGAATTATTATCGGGATAAGAGTGTGATTATGCTCTCCAGCAGCCATAGCATGAACTTTAATAATTCTTTCTAGGCTGTTTGTCGGAACCAAAGTATTGATGTCTAAAAATATAATAACTCAAAAAAAAGCTCATCTAAGGGCCTGCCTCAAGACCCACCTTTGGCGAATATCCATGCTTCTGGTCTATATAACAGTATTGGCTCATCTTAGCATCTCCTCATATTCCTCCAGCAGTCTAGCTACAACTATGTTCGGGTTGTGATTTTTCATAAGGTACTCATATTCATCTCTCCACAATTTTTCATCGGCATGTAATATAGCCTCTGCTATCTCCTCCTCTTCTTCTATATCCTTCAGCGGGAATTCTCCGTATTCCCCATACTCTGAAGATACGTATGCTATAACGGGTCTTCCGCATGCTATTGCCTCCAAGGAGACCACTCCTAGGGATCCCAGTCTAAATCTGTCTATTACTACATCGGAGTTCCAGTAGTATCTATTGAGCTCTTCGTGAGGAACCTTGGGAAGCACGTTCAGATGCAATCCAAGTTTCTCAGCTAGTCTCAGTGTTTTATCCAGATCTTTACCGTAAGCGATTATGCTCACATCCACTTTGTCCTTTATCCTGCTCAATGCCCTTATTGCTATATCTGTACCTTTGACATCCCAGTTCGAATCAGATGCAATTAGCACCCTCCTCCTTGCATGTTTTTCAGCAGGCCTTGGGTAGAAGACCTGCATATCCACCGGATTGGGAAGATATATTGCATCATCTCTGAACTGCCTTGCTATTCCAAGAATGTCAGGGGTACTCACCAGAATTTTATCGCATTTCTTCAAATTATACTTGACCATTTTACCCCAGAGAGGATGTCTTAACGCCACTCTGAGGTCGCTTCCATGGGCATGTCCTATCAGAGGTTCTTTTCCCAATTTTCCAGCTATATAGCAGTCCTGAAGGAGATAGTGGACATGATATACATCTGCGTTGGTTCTTATCATTTTATATGCTATGCCTAATGTCTTGCTCCAGATACTCCTAGTTCTCCTTATGTGTCTTACCTCTATTTCCTTAGGGAAATATTTTATCAATGTCTCGCCAACATAGGCACAATCATTTATCATCGCTATCATCTGTTATCCCTCATTACGATTTTCTCCTTTATATAAGTGGGGAAATTCAAAAATATTTTGGTAACATCAAGAAGAAAGGTAGAGCGAAGCTTTCTATAAATTACCTTTATTCGATAACAACCTGAGCTAATATATTTAAGAATCGCATTGTAGTTTCAGCTTTTTGATAGTCTTCTCTATTCTTTACGATAACCTTTCCAAATCCATTAGCAGCTTCCTCGAGAACATAGCTCAAGTAAGAGGGTATCTTATCTTTTCTTTTTTCAATAAGATTAAAGAAAATTCTTGCATCTTTTCCCTGAAATATTTTCTCCTGGCCCTCGAACTCTAATTTTATCACACGACTAGACGGAAAATTTGCATAAAACCCAAGTAGAGATTCAAAATAAGGATTTTTTGGAATTTCTTTATAATAACGACCTAGAGTATATAAAATCATGTCCTTTAGGTCCCTAGGAGGGCTAGGTTTATATACGAACAAAGGTTTTAAATCTTTTAATATTTTAATAGATAGTCTCTGAAATCTTAAAAGCGGAAACCTCAACCTTTTTCCTACTTCAATCACACTCCTTAAACATCCATTAGTAGTTTCAAACCTTCCTACTTCAGATCTAACATAGTTTTCTGGGTGTAGTCGATATTTATACCATGGTTCAACTTTTCTCAACCTCAAAACATTAATAAACTTTTCCTCAAACTTTAGCCAATACGGTATATTCCATGTTATGTATGTAGAAATAATATGTTTGAAACACATAGTTTTAACAAAGAATATATCAGGAACTATATTTGATCCTCCTCTTAAAAATAAAACCGCTGGCGAGGAGAGATCTATCGATCTGCAAGTTCTTGCAATTCCAATGATCTCTCCATTTTCATTAATCTTCCATAAGTCAGCAAAAACACCATCATAATTGCAGTTTTGCAAATATAAAACGTTTCTTTCAAGTGCTTTTTTATCCAGAAGTACATCATCGGAATGTAACATTGTAATAAACTTACCTCTTACAAACTTAACGCCATCCATCAATGCATTTAGTTGTCCTCCGTTTTCTTCTCTCCGAAGATAAACAATCCTATCATCGTTAAATTCTCTGACGATACTTGGCGTGTTATCCGTAGAACCATCATCCACTATTATTAATTCCCAACTTTTAATGGTTTGGTTTAAAACACTCTCTATTGCATTATGTATATATTTAGCACCATTGTAAACAGGCATCAAGATAGAGACCTTTACATCACCTCTCATTTTTTTGCCCCTCCTATTTTTCTAGCAATAGTCAGGAGGTTTCTCTCAGCTATTGCACTAGGCAAAATCATCCTTGCAATATGGTCTAATATTCTGTGAGGTGTGAGAACATTTGGAAGAGTCAGATACTTGAATTGAATGATAGAAAATCCGCTTCTTAATAGAATATTTTGCATCTCAGTTTTTGTCCAGCAGGCTATGTGACCATAATCGCTCAAAATTTGTGATAGCCCCCTCATTTGTCTCAACAATATCCTCCAGTGGAAAATATTCGGTGTGCTCACTTCTATTGTTCCTCCTTGTTTTAAAATTCTATATATTTCCCTTAAACATAATAATGGATTCTCTAAATGTTCAATAACCTCATACATACATACTCTATCAAAAACTTCTTCTCTGAATGGAAGATGATGAGCATCTGCGCAAATAAAATTCCGTGGATTGTTTCTAGGTGCTTTACATAGATCTATACTGATATCTCCTCTTGCTATGTCAAGTTCATCGCATCCCGAACCTACATCTAATATCATCGTTCTTCCTCCAATAGCTTCGTATATATATTCAATACTTTCTGAGCATGAGCCAGAAAAGAGTGATTCTTTACCACATAGCTTCTTGCATTTTCGCCTATTTTATCCATTAAATTTTTATTATTTAGCATAATCTCGATGGCCCTTGCTATCTCTTCTGGGTCTTTTTCATTCACTAATATGCCATTCTCCATGTGCTTAACAATTTCTCGCATACCACCTATATTAGAGCATATTACGACTTTTCCGGATGCCATTCCTTCAAGCATGGCAAGCGATGTTGCTTCTTGGACTTCATGCGAGGTTATTGATGGTATGAGAATAATATCCGCCATCATATAGTACTGAAAGATATCTTTATGCGGGATTGATCCAATAAAATGGATTCTGTTGTCCCCTTTTGCTTCTTTAGCTATTTTACTTTTCTCTGGTCCGTCTCCAGCTATTATCATTTTTAATTTTTTATTTTGTATATATTTCATTGATAGAACTCCATAAATTACGCCATTCTTCTCGACAAGTCTTCTCGGCACTAAGATAATAATGTCTTCTTCGGCAAATCCAAACATCTTCTTTAATTTCCTCTGTTTCTCCTCAGAAATTGGCCTGAACAGATCTGTATCTACGGCATTATGCACTACAGCAATTCTGTCAGCTGGATAATCAAATTCTGAAATAATATACTCCTTCAGCCTCTTATCAACGGTAATCACGTAATCTGCAATATTTACCCCCTCTTCCTCAAGTTGCAAGAGGTATGGATATAATTCTTCACGAACTTTTTTATTCTTTATAAATTCTATATTTTCTTTTGAAAAATAACCGTGAAGAGTTAACACCTTTTTCTGTTTCTCTTCAGCTACACTTATCATTGATAGAACATCATGGGCATGGATTATATCGATCATATAGGCTTTCGGGATATGTCTCCTTAGATAATTTATTTTCCACCAGAGTTTCCGCCTATAACCATGTTTATCTCCTAAAATAGGTAGTAAACTCCATTTAATTAATTCTCCTAAATTTCTCTTATTATAATAAAGTGTAGTAACGTCTACTCTCAGTCTCCTTAATCCCCTTTCTAATAATAGCATATGAATGTGCTTCCCGCCGAGATGCGTTATATAGGGATTATCAGTGGATGTGAGAAGCACCCGCATTTATTTCCCCTTTTATAATGAATCCGCTATTAAAAAGCTTATCACCCAATTTTTAAAATCTCTCGTATATTTCATTGAACAGTTGGTTATTTTTAACAATCAATATGCCAATACTTTTATAAATGGCTTCGTATAATCACTGCCCGAGATTAAAAGATTATTCGTCTCGGTAATAGCTCCTCCTAACCTTAGCAAGCAACTTCCAATAATCTTTTGCCTGAATGCATGGTTCTCCATCTTCATTGAAGCCAATTATTGGTTCAAAAATAGAATCAATACCTGTTCTATCATCGAGTAGAGCATAGGTAACTACCGGAGTTTCTCTTAGATCAGGCTCTTCGATTGCAATCTCTTTTTCGGAGAATTCCTTTAATATTCTTGCTATTCTCTCCCCGGCATGCCCATCTCCAAACGGATTTTTAATATCTAATGTTCTCATTTTTTCTGCATACCCAATCTGCTGTAAAGTTAACCTCACAATTAATTCTGTATCGGCTCCTGCAAGCTTATTTAGACCATACATGGTTGTCTCCGGTCTTTCTGTATTATACCGGAGAGTTACTGTTGGAACTTTTAATATAAAGGCTTCCTCTTGGACTCCCCCGCTGTCTGTTAGCACTGTTTTACAGTTAGCTAAAAGGGAGAGAAACTCAAAATAACCTAAAGGTTTTATTATCCTTACTTTTTGAAGATACTTTGCTAAACCCAGCTCCATTATCCGGTTTTTTGTGCGCGGGTGAGCCGGGAAAATAATATTATACTGTTGCGAAAGATATTTAAGCGCCTTTAAAATATTTCCAAGCCTCTGAGGATTGTCCGTGTTCTCAGCTCTATGTAACGTTACTAGAATGTAATTGTTTTTATCTAGACCTACCTCTGAAAGAAAGGCCTCCCCTTTTTCCTTCACTAAATTTTTATATTTGCATAAAATATCTACAATTGTGTTTCCAGTTAAATAAATATTTTTCGGACATATTCCTTCAAACAAGAGATTAATCAAAGACAGCTTTGTTGGAGCAAAGTGCACAGTTGCCACAGTATCTGCTATTTTCCTATTCACCTCTTCAGGCATAACCATATTCCAACTTCTAAGTCCTGCCTCAACATGGGCAAAGGGAACTAAACATTTTAGTGACGTAAGCGCTGTTGCCACAACAGTATTGGTGTCACCTTCAGCTGTTACAATAGCAGGCGAATGTTTTTTAATCAATTTTTCAAGTCCAAGCATAATTTTAGCAGTTTGTTCGGCATGCGTTCCACTCCCTACCTGTAAAACTTCATCGGGCTCAGGCAGTTTAAATTGTTCAAAAAATATCCTGCTGAGCTCATAATCATAATGCTGTCCCGTCCAGATGAAGAGATAATCTATATTAAGCTTTTCTAAGCTTTCAATTACTGAGGCTAGCTTTATTATCTCCGGTCTTGTTCCAGCAACTATCATTACAGGTTTCATTCAGCAATAACCACCTCTACTAGGTTTCTTTGATAACCCTTAAGAAGAGGATAAGATAAGTTTTGTGCTGGACATAATCTGCTTTTACAATTCATTATAACTAATTTTAAGATGCGCGCAGAATTGAACTAACTTAGATCTTCTAAACGTAGTCACAGAACTATGTCTTTGCTTCTGCATGTATTCTCCATCCCTTCTTGTATCTACGTATCTTTAGCCTTTCTTTAACTTCCTCGTATGTTTTTAGCATTTCCTTCCATATTCCATCATCGTATACTACTTTTCCCTCCTCAAATGCTTCTATGAGCTCATATTCAGCCGCATTTATGGCCTCAAACAGCTCTTTTACTGTGTATATTCTTGGGTCCACTACTCCAGGAGGTGGAAGTTCGGTATATGATACAGCTTTATCCACAACTACAATGGCATCTATATCGCTGCTTAACTTCCAAGTTCCACTAGCCCTAGAACCGATAACCACCACGGCTCTTACGTTCGTAAGCTTGGATAATTGTTCTATGTAATTTGCTAGGTGCTCTATCGCTGGCCTTCCATCCCAGATTTTTCCTATATCTATTCTAAGTATTTTCCTAACGCATCCCATAATTCTCTCATGACCTCAACACATTCTTTAGCGATCCTTAAATCATACCTTAAATCATATTTCATCTTAGCTTTTCTGGCTGCATCAGGATATCTAGGGTAGTGAATAGTCAACTTCGATAACTTAGTCAATAGGGGCTCTTCAACACCAGCTTCCTGTGCCAGCTCCATTAAGTCATGTATTGGTATGAACATGCCTTTCTTAATCAGGATAGCCTTTAGCAACTTCTCACATGATTGCTGGGCATGAAAGCATGCCTCTTTAAAAGAGCTCCTATTAAGCGCAGAAATAGCTTCATCATGATCACTCTTAGCGTACTCAAGCCATTCCTTCCAATCATCCGAAGCCAACTTTGGCATAACAGGGACTTCAGCGTAAAATTCTTAGTAGAACGCAGTCAAGGCACAGAATGTATTTATTCTTTCTGCCATAAAAGCGCGCGCATGCTCTCCCTAAAGTTCGATGTGTGGTGTTCGGCGTGCAAAGCTGAAAGGGGGCCAAATGGCCCCGTTATTCACCCCTCCATCTGACATGCCCTGGCTCCCCATCAAGCCGTAAAGCTTGGAGGAGGCAGGACATTCAGACCTTGGAGGGATTGTTTTTATCACCTTAGTTCTTTTTTGTTTTGCTTCAGCTTAGGAAGATATAGAGACAAAATATAAAAATCTTTCGCTTACTTGAGAATTTAAGAAGAAGGCCATCAGGATGGCAAAAATATTTTTAAAGATCCCATACAGCAGTGCGATGTGATCCATTCCATAAACCTATTAATTATTTCATTAACGGTGTTTTTTGCTGCATCATAAAGCATCTCCCTCCTGACTTTCAGGTGCACAAGTATGTTCCTCAGTCCAGCAAGCTTCTCTATCTCTTCGGCTATATCTTTTGGCATCTTTTTCGCTTCAGCCAGTCTTCTTGGATATTCTCCATATCTTTCCACAAGTCCCAGAGAGTAGACTGAGACAAGATGCCTGCATATATCGAGAATTGACTCTATTATCCTCAGCATTGCCCTCTCCAGTGCCAGAATTTCCTTGTAATCGAGATCCTCAACCCTCTTGCACAGTATTTCGCTTTTGATGAAGCCAGCATCTCTCCTGATCTCCTCAACTCTTGAGGTTATTATTGTTTTATCGAGCTTTGGATCGATATTTGACCACATTCTCAGCTCTATAATCGCATCTGGAGATCTCTGAGCCTTCTCTAAAAGCTTTTCAACGGCTTCAGGCTCCCCCTTTATCAAAACTCCCTCCTCCAGTATTCTTGACAGAAAAATGGGATTGCACTGATTCATGCTCACCACATCCACTTGATCCTCGCTTATGCCAAGGGCTTCTGCAACCTTTGATACAACATATCCGAGATAAAGCAGGTTCTCCTCACCTAACAAGGCTATGTCGACATCGTGAGAGCTTGCTCCATCTCTGGCAATGGAACCGAACAGGATTGCCACTTTAACTCCCTTCATTTCATTGAAGAGAGCCCTAAGCTTTGGAAGCACATCGTTGAGCACGATCTTTCTTGCCACAGGGTTTTCGCCAGTGCTATATTTTAACATTTTCTGTCCTTCCATTTTACTGAAGTGCACGAACGGATCATGACGAGCCAGCTTTTCTGCAATATAACCTGCAATAAATGGCCACATTATATCTGCATTGGTTCTTACTATCTTTATGATGCCTAGTGTTCTGCTCCAGAAACCTCCTAGTCCTCTTTATGCGTCTCGCCTTTATTTCTCAAGAAAAATAATTACTTGAAGCGGAGCTTTGTAAAAAATCTTTGAAGGCTGAACAGCCTCTCGCTTGTATGTGAGACAAAGCTTTTATGTGCGGAGCTAAAACAAGCATAGGTGGGACTGCGGAGGGAGTAAATGTTAGGAGAGTTGACATGAAGGGCAGGATTTACCTCTCAAGGAGGTTGGTGGGTTTGAAGCTCTACATGGTCGAGGTTGACGGCGTGGTCCTGCTCTCAGCCTCGAAAGAGCGCATTCTGTCGGCTGTTGAGCGATTAGCTCCTTGCAGTTCCCTAAAGGAGTACCTTGCTATTTTAGAGGAGCTCGGGGAACTTACACCGAAAGAGGTTGAGGAATTTGCAAGGGCGAGAGCTTGGAGGAGCACAGAAGGGCAATAGTAGACAAATGCATCATGGTCTCCAAAACTTGAGAACTCTCAAAGCTGTACTGGCATAGCAGATCTTGCTCTGACTATCGATTTGCATTTCCAATTCTTTCGTATACTTTTTGCTTTCATCCGAATTATCATTGTTAACGTTTTCTACTTCATTCTATCGTGTTTCCGCGAGAATACAGCAGATAATTTAGAAATTTTTACTCACATTTCTTTCCAGTCTGCGAACTTAAGTCAGATAATGCCTTTACATGAAGGTCCTCTGAAATATTAAACAAAACCTTAAATACAGCATTACTCCATAGAGTATTTAGGGAACATGGTTGAGAAGATAAAGACAAGCATAGTCATCAATAGAAGCCTCTGGGAGAGATTTAAGACGAAAGTTGTGGGCGAGGGAGGACTAAAAGGTCTTAGTGAAGCTGTGGAAGAGGCCATAGAGGAGGAGCTTTGTGAGGATTTGATAATAGAGGCTCTAGAAGAGCTGCTGGGTTCTGAGAAGCCTCCTTTAGCAGTAACCCCCGTCAAGCCTGAGGTCCAGACAGACGCAGGGAAGGCTGTGAGAGAGCTGAGGGACTCGAGGCTTTAAAAATGCTGGTTTATCTGGACACAAGTGCTATTGTTAAGCGCTACGTTGAGGAGCCAGGAAGCACTTTAGTGAACGAGGTATATGAAAAAGCGCTCAGCGGAGATGTGCTGTTATCTTTCTCTGCTTGGAACATTGGTGAGGCACTAGGCGTTCTCGACAAGTATCATAGGAGGCGGTGGCTAAGCAGCGAGAGTTACTTGAAGGCAAGAGCCCAGTTTCTTGGTGAAACGCTTAGACTCATAAGGCTGAGGATCATAAGGGTAATTCCTGTGAGGACAGGTCTCCTCAAACAAGCATGGAGTTTGATAGAAAAATATCACATTTATCAAGCTGATGCATTGCAGATACTTTCCGCCAAGCAGGTGAGCTCAGAGAAATTCTACACTGCAGACAAGTCCCTTCATGAGGTAGCATTAAAGGAGGGTTTGAAAAGCGAGCATGTGGGCTGATTATAGATGAATTAGACTTTTGGGCATCCAAGAAGATATCACGAGATCCTTAGACCAGTGAAAAAAAATATTTATATCTAAATTTCAGAGTCGCTGGGAGGGGTTTCTTGTTCGAATATAGGGCAGTAAATAAGAAGTATGCCCAAGAAGTTCTGACGCAGTTGCGGAGCAAGGAGACGAGCCAAGTAGAGTTCAGAAAAGGACTTGTGCGCCTTGGAAGAGTGCTAGGGCTGGAAATAGTTGAAGACTTTGAAACAGAGGAGAAGCTTGTCGAGACACCGCTTGGCACCATTTACAAGGGAATAAGGATAAAGGACTTCGAAAAAGTCTGCATAGTAACTGTTCTAAGGGCAGCTTGGCCCCTGACAGAGGGTTTAGTGAAGATATTCTACTCAGCTAAACAGGGAGTTATTGCAGCCAGAAGGGCAGAGGAAAAAGGCATGCACAACAGAGAGTTCGATATTGAGGTAAATTATGTCAAGGTTCCCGAGATGAATGGAGATGAAATCCTGATAATCAGCGATGTTATGGTTGCCACAGGTTCTACACTAATTGCAGCCTTAAAGGAGCTATTAAAGAGGGGAAGGGCAAAAAAGTACTATATTGCTTCGGTGATCTCAACACCGGTAGCTATAGAGAAACTTGGAAAGTTTGCCGCAGAGGCAAACATAGATCTGAAGCTCTTCACCATAGCTGTTGATCCAGAGCTGAACGACAAAGGGTATATCGTTCCCGGTCTTGGAGATGCTGGTGACAGGGCTTTTGGAACATAGGTATTGCAGCTTAAGCTGCTGATAGCAAATATGAAAGATGTTACATATTCCCATCTAACAGGAAAGAAGCTTTCAGCGTTTCCTTATCCCTTATGTATATTAGCTTGCCTTCTTGGAGAACTCTTGCTTTCAACGCATCATCAGCTATGTCCAGTGCAACCACATCCACTTTATCCGCCGGAACCCCTATGGCATCTGATATCTCTATAGCAAGCCTTATTTCATCCATCACGGTCACGGGCTTATTGAAGAGAACAGCTATGTCGTAATCGCTATCCTGTCTTGCGGTTCCTCTTGCCCTGCTTTCTCAAACACCTTCTCAAGCCCTTGAAGCTCCTCAGACATTTAGGAATCCCTCATCTTTGTAAGGAACTCGCTGAACGATGACGAATATTTCATAGCAAGATCTATATCGATGCCCTCAGCCAGCTGTCCGTATTTTCCTGGGGTCTTCATTATACCTCTTCTTTTTAGCTCCTCTTCCGGATCCATCAAATTCTCAGCCGATCTCATGCCCAAACCTGCTAGTATCCAAGCCTCCACAGAGTGCCTAATGGGCACCACATGAGCATCCAGCCTTCTTAGCTCATTCTTTATCCTTTCAACAAAATCGGGATTTAAACAATGAAGATCTTTGAGCACGAACTTTTTTCTCGCGTTGAATGTCCTGATAAGCCTTGCAGCTTTTTCTGGTCTATTTCCTCTCATTATCAGCACCTTGCAGAGAAATTTAAGTCTTCTGCACAGGTTCTCAAGAAAGGCCTTGTCTGTAGGGCCTTCAACAATGACCAAAATGAGATCAGCTGATGACTCCACTGTACCAGGCCTCGCCCAGAGTTCCTCCTTCCTCCAGATACCTCCTTACTTCCTCAGCCTTGCTGCCAGAAAGCTTCGTCACAACAGTATCCAGCCCTCTTCTCTC
>NZ_RCOS01000074.1 GCF_003947435.1 Candidatus Methanodesulfokora washburnensis | reverse complement strand
TTGTGAGATTCCCGTGATGAATCCGCAGAATGCCACAAGGGACACGGCAACCTTTCAATTCTCTTTGTGAGATTCCAAGGCAAGTGCTAAAAATGAAATGAACAAAGCGACCATCCTTTCAATTCTCTTTGTGAGATTCCGAATACAGAAATAGAAGGACGGGACAGCTGTTCACCCAAGAGGTGACAGACAGCACCCACGAGGTGCCAAAAGTCACCCAGGAGGTGCCATTAAATACAATTGTAATTCAAACACCAGATACAGGCACCTCTCAGGTGCTCAAGAGCACCCAAGAGGTGACTTCTGTCACCCAGGAGGTGACGGCACCATCCTCTGAGAATATAGAATCTAAAAAACCAGAGCTTCCAAAAGGAGAAGTCCCATTGGCAGGACTTCCCTCATCAGGGAAACCAAAGGAACCTCAAGTGGACTTCTCGTGGGCTACAAGGAGAGGGAACCTCAAGGAGCTTGTGGTGAGGTGGGTCGATGTCTTCAGGAAATGGGACATAAAACAGCTCGAGGATACATTCAGGAGGTGCAAGGGAGATGATCCAACAAGAGAGGCAGTAATCATTGTGATGAAGGAGAGGTTCGTGAAGACATTGCCTGAGACAGAGAAAGCGATGATAAGAAAATTCTTCAAGGATGAGGAGGTTCAGAGTTTCATGAAGGAACATGGGATTAAGGGGATAGAAGAACCAGCTCCAGAGGAGAAGCCTGAAGAATCTCAGGAGGTGAAACCTAATGCCTAAGAAAACACCAAGAAAGACTGAAGCTCAGAAGATGCAGGAAAGACAGGATAAAATAATAAAAGCAGCGAACGAGATAGTTAAGATAGTCAGGAAAGAACAGAGCATAACGATAGGAGAACTGATTGTGAGAACTGGCTATTCTGCATATTTAATAGGACAGGCTTGGAACTACATTCAGAGCACTGTCGATTACATAGATATGGATGCAACTAATGGAACACTCTTCATAAAAAAGAAGTATAGAGATATAATAAAGAAAGAAGTCGAAGAGGAGGAGAAAGCGGAAAAGGAAGCTGAAAAAATGGCGAAAGAGCTGGGAATAGAGATATGAGGTGATCATATGAGTGAGGATCAAAAAATAATGATCGATCTGAAAATAATGGAGATGGAATATATTATTTATAAATACGAACAATTGAAGAAGATAGCTGAGGGGTTCAAGACCTCAATTGAGGCAATAGTGGGTGGAGATGTCATCTTCAGGGATAAAGAAGGAGAGAATATATACTATCTTGAGACTGGTAATGCCTCTTATATTTTCATAGAGCCGAATGTTATAATAAAAGAGTATGTTGAGGAAATCGGGGATTTCAGGATAGTGAGGACTGAGGTGGAAGTATTCCATCAGGAAGAAGCACTATTCAACTTCTGCCGTTCAGAGAAGATTCCAGTTCCTCCTCTAAAAGAAAAAATAAAATAGTGTACCCCCTCCGCCAAGATGGAGGGGGCTAAGTTTATATATCCTTCATCCCTTTATAAACCTTTCTTTTTATTAAAATAATAGTTGGGATCGGATAGGCTACTGCCTAATGAGGTTGAGCAACTGCTTAATCTGGTGAGATTTCTCGATAGTTTTCTCGAATGTTTTTTCGACTTGTTTTTAACTAAACTTTATAAGCAACTGCTTACCCCTATATAGTGGAGGCGAGGTGATGGGATGGAGGATATGAAAGAGAGTTGGGGACGAAAGGTGTCCCCAGTCTTTGTTTTGGAGGTGGGGAGGCCGATAGTTTCTTCTGCGGCCTCCCAGCTTGGAGAGAGCGAAAAAGATCTCACTGTACTCAGTGTTCCAAGGACAATAACTGAGACAGAGATCCCCAAAATAGCTGCCAAAGCTTATAAGATGATCATGGAACTTGGAAGAGGAGGAGAAACAGTAACCGTGATTCTCTCTGGGCCTTTAGCATTAGCTTTTGAACTTGGACAGGCTATTGGACTCTCTCATGTAAATATAGTTCTTTATCAGTTCACCTCCGGCAAGTACTTCAAGGTTCCTCCCTTAACAAGGGAAGATCTGTTCAGGTGAGAGCATGACTCCTTCTAATGAAATCTCTTTCATAAAGGAATTCTCGATAAAGCGATCGGCTAATGTAACAAATGTTTATTTTTTCGAGACTCAGGACTTTAAGAGGATACAGCAGTTCTTATCTTTCCTCACTGACCAATCTCTGACGCAAGATATCTTCAGGTATTCTCCACCAGCGATAATGGTCTGGGATCTCCAGACAAACGAAATATATGACCCAATCACCAAGTCACCCGTGCAACTTGACGGGGCATCTCCTTTTGGAATAAATCCCGTTAGTCTTCTTCCAAGGCTCAGGAGCAAGGGCCAGACTACTGTGCTCATAATAAAATACGTTTACTTACAAAGCCAAGCAAACATGTTATCCGATTTTCTCCTTGCTGCTTCTCATGACGATGGAATCTATGAGAATAAGAGCACAGTAGTTGTCTTCTGTGCTGATGCCGAACTATTTCCGCAGGTTCTGAGAAACTTATGCTACACAATAACCATAATCTCATCGACACCAGAAGAGAGAAGAGCAGTCTTAGAAAGTCTCAAGAAGGGCATCCTAGAGGAATTGAAAAGAAGGAAGATAGCTGATCTCCCAATAACTCTGAACGACGACATAATAAATGCGAGTGGAGGACTCAACTTGCACGAGGTTTCCACAGCTGCATTGGAATCCTTCAAGAAACACAAAAACTTTATGGTTCAGGAATTCACTAATTATAAAATAAAATTGTTAAAAGAGGCTGGATTAGAGTACATCGAGCCAAGGCGTGGTTTTGAAAGCGTCGGGGGATATGATTATCTAAAACAGTATGTCTCGAAGAGAATAATCACAGTCTTAAGAAAGCCTGAAATAGCAAAGCACTATGGTATTCCGATACCGAAAGGAATTCTCTTATTCGGGCCTCCAGGAACAGGAAAGACTTGGTTTGCTAAGGCTATGGCAAAAGAAGTTGGACTACCGATGATAATAATTGATCCTTCTGTCTTTTTAAGAGGGATCGTTGGTGAAACAGAGATGAGAGTGAAAAGAGTAACACAGCTCATAGAGTCCTTAGCTCCATGCATGGTCTTCATCGATGAGTTTGACCAGCTTACTTTATCGAGAGCTTCTGTGATGTCCACAGACTCAGGAGTGTCAAGAAGAATGACAAATATGCTCCTTACTTGGCTTGGAGATGAGAACAGAAAAGCATTTGTTGTCGGTGCTACCAATTTCTTATCGGACATAGATCCTGCGTTTTTGAGACCAGGGAGGCTCGATGACGCTCTTCCAGTATTTTATCCAGATGTAAATGCACGGCTAGAGATTCTCAAAGTTCATACCTCGGTCATAAGAAAAATGCCTATTGATAATAGTGTTGATCTTACAAAAATAGCTCAGATGACAGAGTACTTCACAGGTGCTGAGCTTGAAAAAGTTGTTATCGAAGCTGCTATAACAGCTATGGACGAGTCTTCTGATCATATAAAGCAAGATCACTTTGATAAAGCCATAAAATCAATTAACATAAATCCAGAAGAGAGAGAGAAGAAACTTAGAGCTATGATATTCGAGCTCAAGAAGTTTGAGAACATAAATCAGTCATTGATAGAGCAAGCAATGAGGATGGTAACTTCTCGACCAGAGGAAAGCAGAGTAGCGGGGGTGATATGATGAGCCACTTTTCCACGATTAAGATCAAGATAAAGAACCCCAATATCGATCTCCTCAAAAATACTGTTAACAGAATAGCACAGGAAACAGGAGGACAGATCGTGGAAGAGATCCGTGATGCCAACTACAACACTCTTATCCAGGGCAGGGATTTTGTAATAGGCTTCACAAATGACACATTCTACAGGGGAGTAGGGATTAGGATAGACGAGAACGGAGAGGTAAGGCTTGTCGGGGACTTCTGGAGGGTTTCCCAAGAGGGAATAGAAAAGTTCAAACAACTGCTTGTCCAGAGATATGCTTCTGAGGCAATGAAGTACTCTCTCATGAAGTTAGGGTACAAGGTGCAGGAGCAGAAAGTACAGAACAAGATAGTAATTCATGCTATGGAGGTGATGTGATGAGGGAGATAAAAGTCGAGATAGACGAGAACGGAAAGGTCAAGATTCTCTACTCCGGCTTCGCCGGTGGTGCATGCTTCGAAGAGGCAAAGAAGCTCTATACTCTACTAAAGGCCCAAGGATTGGATGTTACCATAGAAGCGACACAGGTAACACCAGAGTTCTACTCCACAGCTTCTGCTGCTAAAGTCAAGGAGGTGAATGGAGGATGAAAAAAGGTCTTGAGAAGCATATAATAAAAACAGAAGAAATGAGAGAAATAACTGTAATAGTAAACGAGGATGGAAATCTCTACTTTCTCATGGTTCCCTCTGAGAAAGTGCTGGAAGAACTGAAAAAACAGGGTTTAGAATTCGAGGGAAGGGTGATTCTCTGTGGGTGAAACTTGGTTAGATTTTAAGAGTAGGCTTTCCTCTATTTTGCCTCCTCAGAGAGAGGGAGAGATAGACCCCTCTCTAGCAACAGAAGAACAGAGAGCACTATGGACAAGGCTTCAAGAGATAGCAGAAAAAATAAAGAAAGATACAGTACACTTCCTGAATCTCCCTGAGGATGTGTACGGCGATTCTTTTTATCTCCTTAATGTGAGAAAGGAAATATTCAACAGATCCAAGAAGCTCCAGGATCTAGCGAACAAGATAATCGAGCTCCTTCCTCAAGGAGGGATAGGGCCCAACTATGCTTATATTATATTCTCAGTCGGGAATAATCTCTTCCTCCTGTTCACTACTACCGCTTCTTACCCTGAGGCATATTCTAAGTTCAGGGAAATAGCAGACCAGTGCCGTGATACTATCCAAAAAATTAATGTGCTGTTCTTCCCAGAGATACAGAGGGCTGAGTTCGAGGACGCTGAAGTAAAAATAAACGAAATTATGAAAACAGTAATGAACCACTATCCTTCTGAGATAACTAAATACATAATTGTAGAAATACGTCCTGAAACAGTCTACCTTTACTGTGCCTCACAGATAATGGGGAGAGTTATAGGAAAGCAGGGAAAGAATGTGAAGGAACTCCAAGAGAAACTGAAACAGTTTGGGATACAGAAAGTCAAGGTGAAGGAGGACTACCAGCTCAGCAGGCTTTACTCAGATCAGGAAATCCCGCACATGGATTCAGAAGCACTCCAATTAGTAGCTCAGATAATCGATCTTCTGGAGAAGCTGAAGAAGAAAGGTATCACGATAGATGATGTTGTGAAGTTTGTAAAACAGCAGGAAGAGGGGGAGCCTCCCTCCGAGGAGGATTATCAGGATTATTCGGGGGTGATGTGATGAAGAAGGTTCGGTTGAGAGGGAATTTCCTCTCTGTTGCGGTTCCTACCGAGAGCTACTTCATGAGGGATGTTGATTGCTCTAAGCTTCCAGGCCCAACATACCTCCAGCTTGTAACACAGCTTCAGGATCTCCTATCAGGCATAGATGAAACTCACAGGGAAAACACAGATAACTTCGCCCCATCTAGGAGATCCCTGAAAGCAAGGTATCTTAAAGTCACGAATACTGACAGGAGAAGAATTCTGTCCTTCTTCGTTATTCCAACACCCTTAGTTTCCAAGATAAAGAACATAAGAGCAAAAGTATATAATACAGTCAGAAAATATTCGATAGTGATAGAGCAGATAAGGATGGGATACCACAGGGACAACATATACATCGTTCCTCCTGAATATGCGGATGATCTCTTGGCTGAAATAGAGCAGTACAACAGAATACTGAAGAGTTTAGTCGAGGAGGCAAAGAAGTTTGATATAACACCAATAGAAGCTCTCTTATCGAGATATGATCTAGAGCTCCAGAAGAAGGATACAGATATTCCAGAGATAAGAGTGGAGCTGATGCCCATATCATTCTCAACTTACGAAAGTAATTCATCCAGAGTCCAAGAGCTTCTAAGGAAGAGGGAAGAGGAGTTAGTGAATCAGGTGCTGGAAGAGCTTAAGAAGAGGCTTGAGCCGACAATAAAAGCAATAACAGAGCAGACAGAGAAGCTTGCCACGAAAAAGAGTTACAACAGTCTCATGAAAGGCCTCGAGAGGATAAAGAAAATGGCTGATGACATAGGATTACATGAATTCTCATCTGCTGTTATAGTTCCTTTAATAGAAGCTCTTGAAGACCCGGATAAAGCATTAGAGATAAAATCAGATCCCGAAGGATGGATAGATGGGAGAATAAAATCCCTATTCTAATCTTTTTTATTTCTTCTTTTTGTTTCCTTCAAGCAACTGCTTAATCGGGAGATAAGCTCTCTCCTTTCCCCTTTTTCCCTTATTGCCTTTCTCCTAGCAACCTTTAAATTCACTCACTACATTAGTGTCTTGGTGACTGGATTTGAAGAAGTCCAAGACCTTAGAGAGCCCCGAGAGGCTCAGGTATCTGATGAATGAGCAGGGAAGGAAGGTTCTCCAGATGCTTAGAGAAAGAGCAAAGAAAAATCAGGGAGTGAAGAACTGGGAGTTCATGGAGGCTGGGATACCAAGATACTCAGCTAGAATAAGGGAGCTAAGACAGCAGGGACACATAATAAAGACTGTGAACAAAGGAGGAGGGGAGTACGAGTTCTTCTACATCGATTTCGATCCGAGTCAAGCAAAGAAAGTGGATGAATGTTCCCTCTACCTCATAAAGGACGGGCAGACTAGGTTCAGGAAGAGCTTTTCAGGTTTTGCATCAGAGATAGGGATGGAGGTTGATCTTCCAAATGAGGGATTTGACACTCTTTTATTCATAGAAAACAGGGATCATGCACCGAAGAACCCAGTCCTAGTCGTCTTCTACATAAAGAGAGGAGTCCCATCGATAGAGATAATGAGGGACACTAGTGAAACTAGGAAGATGATACAGTCTATGGCTGAAAAAGCGAAAGAAGAAGGATACAGCTTCATAGCTGTCAGGAGGATGCCTGAGGCTGAAGTCAGGGCTCTTCCCCTGTGAGGTGATATTATGAGCATGCTGGGGCGAGTTTTATCGGATCTGTATTGTAATGATGGAAAGCCCACTATGGTGACCCTTTCCATAATAAGAAACACATATGGGGAAAATTCCGGAGCTTGGGCAATTCTCAGGTTCCTTGAGGAGAAAGGTTTTGTCAGGAGGGAGCTTGACGGAGGTAAAATCAGGGTTTACCTTACTCCACACGGAAAGATGGCCCTCTCAAGAGACCTTCGTGATCTGGATGAGGAGCTCAGGAAAAGAGTTAGGGAGGCGAGAAGATGCATGAGGAGAAAGAAGAGATACTTGATATGAAATCCCAGATATCCACGTCCCTTCCCCTCTGGGTCATAGAATACCTGAGAAAGAAGAGGAAGGAGACTGGAATTTCAATATCAGAGCAGATAAGGGATTATGTCATTGAAGCTGTTAAGAGGGAGATGGGAGAATGAAGAAGAACTCCTATGTCCACGTTTTCAGGGTTAGGAACGAAAAACTTAACGCATTTTTCGAGGGGAAATGGGGGATAGAGCAGGTGAAGGATGAGGTCTGGATATACAATGACCGCACAAATCCTGAGATGTCCACAGTCATGAGGGAGAGAATTCACATAAGGTTTTGCAAAGATAAGGCTAGGATGAGGCTCATGCAGGATGTCTTCAAGTGCTCCAATGAGACCTGTCTTGAGGATATAATCGGGGAGGAGGTCATCGTCAGAATGCAGAAAGACGTCAAATACCTCAAGAAGTTCATAAGCCACCTGTTCTCCCTTGCTAGGGACAACAGGAGGACTGCGTGGTCTGTCGCCATGAGGTACTTGGAAGACGAGCTCAGGTACAGGGAGTGGGAGAAGTTTGAGAAACCAGATATATCCAAGCTTGAGAGGGAGGAGGAATCTGAAGAAAGAACATGGGGGAAAAACGTGGAGCTGGAGCTGATAGTGAACGAGGCTGAGAAGGAGGGCCTTATGTATGAAGCAAGAGATTCAGTCCCGTGAGGTGGATCAAATGAGCGGGAACAGGATTCTGGACGAGATAAAATTGAGGCCAAGGAGGTGGAAGTTCATACTAAAAGAGTGGAGAAAGCCAATATTATACGGAAATGTTATATTGACTGGAGAAGATGTAAGAGTGGAGGGAGACTGGATTGTGTTCACAGCAACTGATGGAATTAGAAAGTTCAGGATGGACGTCTGGGGAGAAGACTTTCTGGAGATGATGAAGATGGACAGGGATGATCTCTCTTATGCACTTCTTGCACTAAAATCAGATATATATGACGTGATATTCGAGGTTCCTCCCTCCTGATTTTTGGTGTTTTTATGGAGGAGAAAAGAGATTACTACCTCTGGGTTCTGAAAGCATGCGGAATAAAAGATGCTGAAAGACTGGCTAACACTATGCTCGGAGTTATGGTTCTTCTGGAGGAAGAAGGAAGGATAAGGCCTGTAAAGAGGGAAATAAAAAAGAAATGTAGGCTAGTGAGGAGGGCTTAGTAGTCTCTCTTTTTAGCGGAATCTCATATATGTGACTGGAATTACTTCCCTCTTTCTGATCCACTCGTTTATGTCATCCTCTGTCGGGAGGAGGTCTGGCCTGCCGAGCCTTATAACATCAGCACAGGCATCAGTGAGCCATCCAGTGTGAAGGGGCTCAGGCCAAGGATTAAACGGAAGGTTCTTCTCCTTGAGGAGATCAGAATATTTCAGCAGGAATGAGATCGTGTACTTGTACTTCCTTCCCTTGCCAAGCCTTATCTTCTCCCCCTTGTATAAGCAGAAGGGCCCCTCAGAATCGACCCCATATTGACCGTCTAATCTGTAGCACACTCCCTCAAAGAAAGATTTTGCGATCCTCATCCTTTCCACCCTAGCTCATCGCCCTTCTGATCTTCTCCCTTAACTCTTTGTAGATCTCCTCTATTCTCTTTGCTGGATCTTTCCAGCTCATATAGCAGACAAGACCAGGGTATTCCTTCTCGCAATCAGGAGGTATGAACGTCGGTCTTCCTCTGGCCTCCATTAACAGGTACTTCCCCTTATATTTCCCTTCATTCCATATCCTGTGAGCTATTCTATCCATTTCTCCTCTGTCAAAGTGGAAGTCCAGGTGGAGCACTCCCTGCTCTTTCGATAATATCCCCCCGATTTCCTTGCTTGTCCTCTTTATGAATTCCTCTATCTTCTTTTCAGCAGCTGGGGAGTACTCTGGGATTCCGCACTGAAGCTCCACTGAGGGAACTTCCGCATCCTCCACTGGGCCCCAGCCACCCCGTCCTCCTAAGGATTCGCATAGTTTCCAAGCTTCCTCTCCTACTCTTGAGGGCCACTCAACTTTCCTGAAACTCAACTTCATGCCCAACCCCTTAAAATCAGAAATGTTTTACTTAAAAAGATACATCTTACAAGAATAAATCTGTCGCATTACGCTTGGTAATGCGACATTCACTCCTTCACAGCTGACTCGACTCTTGGATTCGTCTCTGTTGCCTCCATCACTGTTTTCTTAACATCCTCCATCATCGCTTTAATCCCTATGGTGAACCTCTGTATCTCCTCATTGGTGATTATCCTCAGCATCGGGTAATACCAGCCTTTCTTCATCTCCTTGGCTCCAGGGAAGACTATGAAGTTCTTCAGGTGAGATCCCATCTCCAGTGCGACTCTCTTCGCTGTGTTATAATCCATTCCCTCAGTTTTATAGCAGTTATAAAATAAAGCAGTTGTAAACCCAATCTCTGTTATCTTTCCCTTCACTACTACTCTCATCAGGAGCAAATGCTTGTAAACCTCAATGGGAGAAAACTTGGAGAGGCTTCTGGATATGTAGCTGTTCTTCACCCTTCCAAGATTTACGTCCTGATACGTTATCCTCAGGTTTGCAGTAGGGTCTCCCTGTTCTACCTCCTTTATTCCCCCATCTAGCGAGAAAAAGGCCTCTTTAGACTGGTTTCTGAACCAGTGGAGCAGAATTGATTCCATTGATTCACCATTTTGGAGGCCAAGCTATGAGTTCGTCAGGCCTCAGCATCCTCAGTCTTCTCCTTCTCCTCTCTCTGTTTACCATCTCATAATATGCAATAACTCTAGGATCTGTTATAGGCACGCACGCACTCTCCATCCGTGCAGCCGCTGGGTGCACTAAATCCTTCCTTGCTTTCTCGCATGACTCCAGATCTGGAAACCTGCTGGTAACGATCCACTTGTCCTCCAGCTTTGCTATAAGAGCATACTTCGGTCGAACCATCCTCCTTCTATACATGTTGATCCCAAGAAAATACCATCTCTTAATAAAAGCTTTATTATTTCATTCTCTAGAATAGTGAGCTTAAATATTCTACCCTTCTCTTTTCAAGATGCTTGCGGTAGACGAGCTCTGTGATAGATATAATGGAAGGCTCTTTCAGGATGTATGCAGGATATCTGAAAAACCAACTGACGAGATGATAGAAGATATTGTGAACATAGACAGGGGATCTGTCTGGGTCAGATGGGATGGAAAAAGCCTGCATGTCCTCAGGAAAAATGATGCCTTTCAAATATCGGTAACAGGTTCTGCCAAGATAAGGCAGTCTTTCAGGACTAAAGAAGAGTGCGAGAAAGGAATTGAGAGAAGAAAGGACATACTAAACATGGAGGGCCATAGATTAGAGGGGATCTGCATGCCGGATGGAACATTCGAGGGAAAGGTCACTTATCTTTACAGATCCATCATACCTGCTGATATTGAGAGGGAGAGGAGAGCTGAAATGCTAAAGGATAGGATAAAGAAAGCTGACAGAATTCCTGAGCTAGTGATGAGGCTATTCCCAGAGAATTTCGGGAGGAGGAGCCAGAAGCTGTATGTGATAATCTGAGCAGTTGCTTGTCCGATAAGTTTTTATTTGATCTTATCCTCTCTTTGTGGAGAGCCCTCCAGAATCCCAATGAAAAGGGGATTGAAGGATTCGTTCTCAGGTATTAGCGATAATGGAGACTTAAAGAATCCCAAACAGGGATTCCTCCCAATGAAAAGGGGGCTGAATCTTTTTGGGAATAAATTTTTAAGCTCGTGAAGGCATCACTAATTATGTTGCTCGATGATCTTGTGTCAAAGTCCATATACATAATTCGGGAGGCTGTTATAGCAGCCGAAAGGGCAAACAAGAACATAGCAATGCTCTGGTCTACTGGAAAGGACTCCACGACAACCCTATATTTAGCCAGGCAGGTGAAACCTGATATCTTTGTCATCCATCTG
>NZ_RCOS01000073.1 GCF_003947435.1 Candidatus Methanodesulfokora washburnensis | reverse complement strand
AACTCATGTGCGGAAGGACAGCCAGCAGCAACAGAAAAGCGGCCATTCCAAAAACAATTGAGAGTACTGATATAAGAGCCCCGTTCTTGAGCCTCTCAATTCCCTCTGTTAATTCATCTAGACGGCTTTCGTTTAGCACACTTCATTACCAAGCTATACTTTAAAATCCTTTTGCTAGAAAATGACATAAAATAGTAGCTCGTATTTCTATTTCAAGTAAGTGCACTATGCAAGGTTTTACAGAGCAATGCTTTTAAGCATTGTTCGTTTTGGAAATTTAAATAAAATCATTGGAACAGCTAATATTTCCTCGATACACCTAAAAATTCATTGGGTTTTGGGCAGTGAAGATACTCACAAATTTTCTAATACTTTTCCGTGCTATTGTCAAGCATCAAGGTTAATCTTTAAGTTGTTTAGCATGTAGTGTGCGGTATGACGCACTATATACTGTATCTCTCATATCATGACGTGAACTCCTTAGGTTTGGGTTATGAATCAATAATAAATGCTGTGGAGGATGCCTTCAGACAGAAAGGCAGAGGACTTGCTGAAATGCCCCCAAAGCCGGGTATTCACCCAAGGCCGGACTCCTTTATACATGCAATGCCTGCTTATCTTAAGGGAAGCGATGTTGCTGGGTTAAAGTGGGTTTCTGGATACCCTGAGAATCCTAAAAGAGGAATTCCCTATATTACTGGCATGTTCATACTTAATGATCCTGAAACAGGACTTCCACTATGTGTCATGGATGCTGCTTGGCTCACTGCTTATAGAACAGCTGCTGCAACAGCAGTTTCTGCCAAGTACTTGGCTAGGGAGAACAGTGAAGTTCTTGCTGTCTTGGGATGTGGAACACAGGGAAAAACAAACACGCTTATGCTGAGCAAAATTTTGCCGATAAAGACTATTAAGGCGTATGATATTAGTGAAAGTACTCTTAAAAGCTATGAGGCTTTTGTGAAAGAGAAGACAGACCTTTCTGTGATGGGAACATCTTCGCCGAGAGAAGCTGTTGAGGGATCGGATATCATAGTTACTGCTGGTTACATCCTTAAAGAACCAAATCCAGTTATAGAGGCTAATTGGATAAAGGAGGGAGCATCTGCATTTCCACTTGATTTCGACTCCTACTGGAAGTCCTCGGCCATAGCAGCAATGGACAAGTTTTATACAGATGACGTGGAGCAGTTACTTTACTACATAAAGGAGGGATGGATAAGACCTGTAGATAAGATCTCTGGAGACCTTGGAGAGGTAGTTGTGGGCAAGAAACCTGGAAGAGAGAAGGAAACTGAGAGAATCATGTGCATGAACCTAGGCCTTGCGATACTGGATGTAGCTGTTGGAAAGCTCATTTATGAGGAAGCCCTTAAGAAGGGTATGGGGGCCAAGCTACCCCTCATATAAAGGCTCTCTAAAAAAATCTTTAGTGGTAAATTGGGGCGCTGAATTCTTTATCTTTTCTCTAAAATATTTTCCTTAAAGAGTTTTCTAGTATTATTCATCATACTGTAGGTACACTTTTTATCGGCAGTCTGGTAAAGGCACTATTAATTAAAGGCTTCTTGTAGAGCAGTACAGAAAAATTTTTAACAAGAAGAGAGGGGAGATAAAGTTTTTAAGTAAAACTCTCTTGATTGAGGGGTTCAACATGAATGGGAGAGGTATAACAACCCCGGTACTAGCCGTTCTTTTGATAGTGGTCCTCCTTGTCGGCATTGGAATTGGATACGCCATTCCCAAGCCTGCGCCTGCGGCACCAACTCCTACTCCAACACCTGCACCAACAGGCCTGCCGAAGGAGATCCCGATAGGAGTTCCTCTTCCTCTTTCGGGAGATTTTGCGAGTTATGGAGCTAGAGGTAAAGCTGTAGCAGAGTTAGCTGAGAAAGATATCAATGATTTTGTGAAATCTGTTGGTCTTCCTCTGACATTTAAGTTTTACTATGAGGACACTGAGACAAAATCTGATGTGACACTTCAGAAAGTCCAGACATTTGCTGCTAAGGGTATAAAAGTAATAGTCGGTCTTCTGTCTAGTGCAGATATTCAGGCAATAAAAGGATATGTCGATGCAAATAAGATTGTTGTTATAACTTCCTTCTCAACAGTGGCTGAACTAGGAGCACCAGATTACATTTTCAGGCTGATCCCGCATGACGATATGGAGGGAGTAGCTTTAGCAAGGTTGGTATACGGATTGGGCATAACACATGTGGCAATCCTTCAGAGGAAGGACCCCTGCGATATATCGATAGCGCATTCATTCAGAGATGAGTTCAAGAGGCTCGGTGGGGAGATCCTAGCCTATATCGAGTATGAACCAGGAACCTCGGAGTTTTCTTCTGAGATAGCGGCGCTGGAGACAGCTATTGGGCCAGCTATACAGAAGTATGGTGCTGATAAGGTTGCGATACAAACCCTAACATGGGAAGATCTGGCCATGACGCTAGCTCAGGCAAAAGCCCGGAATAGCATAACGCTCTCTGTAAGGTGGTTCGGGGGAGATGCCATAGCCATGAGCTCAGTCATATTAAGGGATGCCGGTGATGTGGCTGTTAGGACTCAGTTGTTAGCTGGCTTCTATTATGCTCCAGAGACTCCAAAGAAGGAGAAAGTTGTTAAATACGTTAAGGAGAAAACAGGAGAGGATGTTGACATATATAGCCTGATATTATACGATTGCCTCTGGGTGGCTGCAATGTCAGTTCTCCAAGCTGGGACCTATGATGGTGCCATAATTCAGAAGATGGTTCCATACGTAGCAAACAGTTACTTTGGAGCAAGTGGGTGGACAGAAATAGATGAAAACGGGGATAGAAAAGGTCTGGACATGGCTTTCTATCAGGTAAAGACAGTCGATGGAAAGCCAAAATGGGTTCTTGTTGCGAAGTATATATCTGCAACCGGAGCTGTCAGCTGGGGATAAATCCCCTTTTTACTTTTTTGGTGATTTTATGCTCTCAACAGAGAATCTCAGGAAGTTTTTTGGGGGGATAAGGGCTGTTGATGGCGTCAGTATAAACTGCGAGCAAGGTAAGATAACGCTCATAATAGGCCCTAACGGCAGCGGTAAGACAACTCTAATAAATCTGATCGCTGGTTATTACAAACCGGATTCGGGCAAGGTTTACTTTGAGAAAGAGGATATAACGGGACTCCCCATGAACAAAATATATGAAAAAGGAATTGTAAGATCCTTTCAAATACCTTCTCTATTTTGGGGACTGACTGTTCTTGAGAATATCTTGGTCGCGGCGAGAGGAAATCCTGGGGAGTCTGTCATGAAGGGGCTCATCAGGAGCAAGTGGATCAACTATGAGAGAGATATTGTTGAGAAGGCCTTTGGCATTATGAAGGACCTCGGTTTAGCTGAGTTTTGGAATTCTTCTATAGAAAAGCTTCCGGCAGGTCATCTAAAACTTGTTGAAATAGGAAGAGCATTAATGGCCGAAGCTAAAATGGTGATACTTGATGAGCCTATATCAGGTGTCTCTCCTAAGCTAGCTCATGAGATATTCCTTTATATTAAAAATCTGAGAGATTCTAAAGATCTTACATTCTTAGTGATTGAGCACAGGTTAGATATTGCGTTGCCCTTTGCCGATCATGTCTATGTGATGCATGAAGGAAGGATTATCTTTGAGGGGGCTCCTAGCGAGGTTGTTAGAAACAGTAAGGTGAGAGAAGTTTATCTGGGAGGTTGAGAGAATGAGCTGGACCCTACTAATTGATGCCGTTACATATTCATGTCTTATCAGTTTAATGGGCTTTGGATTAGGATTTGTGAGGATTACTACAGGGGTCTGGAACATCGCCCATGCCAGCTTGGTGACAATAGGGGCATATATTGTGTTCATTTCAGTCGCTCTGATGGGGGGAAGTCCTTACATATACCTCCCACTGGCATTTATTACATGCGGCTTTGTGGCATTTCTGGAATATATAACCATCATAGAGCCGCTAAGGAAGAGAAAAGCCTCAACTATCATGATGCTGGTCGCAACTCTTTCACTTGATCTTTTTCTCTTCAGCTTGCTTAACATAGGGGCTGATTATCTCCAGCTTAGACTGGGATTACCATCCAAAAACTTCCTACTGAGAAGCTTGGACTTTAATTTTCTTGAATTTCCTGGAATTTTTTGGTCCTCTTTGCTGCTCCTGATATTTTCACTGGGTTTTCTTCACTATCTACTGAAGCATACGACTATTGGAGCTTCTCTCAGAGCTTCGATAAGCAACCCGCTACTTGCTCCTCTCATAGGGATAAACGTTACCAGAGTCAATCTGTTCTCTTGGTTTATAGCTGGAGGATTTGCAGGATTGTCAGGTGGACTTTTACCACTTTGGATGCAGGGAAAACCTGTACTGGGAGACTCTCTGCTGCCTGTTATGTTCTGCGTTGTAATAGTTGGTGGGGTTGAGGAGGTATTCGGCACTTTTATAGGAGGCATTCTAGTGGGATTCGTGCAGATCCTCTTGACATCTGCCTTGGCTCTTGTGTTTGGAACAGCTGTTATCCCCTACAAGACTCTGATACCTATGGCAATACTTGTAGTAACTCTGTTATTTGCTCCTCGAGGGATCATTGGGATTGAGTGGAAGAAAGTTCTTCCGTTATTGAGGGTTAGGTGAGAGTATGGAAGAGCTTATTCTGACTTTTCTGACGGATTTAATATCCCTCCTCGCTATTTACTTCATACTGAATCTTAGCCTTAACTTAGAGCTTGGATATGTTGGCATACCCAATTTTGGCTTGGTTCTTGCCGTCACAGGAGGAGCTTATGTAGTGGGTTGGCTTCCAATAAGGTTGCTCATGCACATATACGCTATCGATTCCAGTCTTTCATCGGACATTCTGAAGAACAACGTAATTATAGTCACCCAAATAAACCATTACCTCCAGAGAGACCCTCTCATAGGGATACTAACCTTCATTCTAACACTGCTAGTGGCAATGTGCATGGGAGGAGCTTTAGGCATCCTAGCAGCATATCCTGCTATAAGACTCAGGTCTGACTATCTAGCTATCACGCTTCTAGCCCTAGGGGAGATTCTCTCTATTATAGGCAGGAATTATGAGCCGCTGGTCGGAGGTGTTATAGGAATAATGGTTCCAGATCCTTGGAGTTGGCTAGGATCGATCAGGTTCCTGCTGCTGCCGATCATACTGCTCGGAATAGCTGCATTAACAGCGCTTTTTCTCGAAATATTATCCAGATCACCTGTCTACAGAACATTTAAGGCTGTGAGAGATAATGAAATAGCAGCAGCATCTCTGGGGAAGGACATAGTCAAAGTGAGGATCTCTGCTCTTGTGCTAGGATCGATGATGAGTGGGTTAGCCGGTGCCCTCTATGCATTTTACTCCTGTTACGTAGGACCTGGTGTATACGGAAGGATGGAGTGGACATTTCTCCCATGGCTAATGGTGGTATTCGGGGGGCTTGGCAATAACAAGGGAGTTCTTCTAGGGACTTCTGTTTTTATCGCATTCAGGAAGCTGATAATATTCTATAAGGAGGCCTTTGCCTTTCTTCCGTTTGATGTGGTGTGGATGGAATACCTGCTATTGAGCCTCTTGTTGCTCATAATCGTCATATTAAGACCTCAAGGCCTTATTAAGGAGAAGCCCAGATATACGCTACCAAGAGATAAGCTGGTAAGGATATCTCAAAAGTTTCATCGAAAAAGGGATTAGCGGATTTTCACCAGCTTCTCCGCTGTTTTACCAACAGCTTCTCATCCTGCTTCTTCATCTAATTGTTTCGAAATAATAAGAAAATTTTAATAAAACTAGCTTTCCGATCGCACTGCTAGTGCGAAGTTTATATATAAACTTCGCACTTCTACTTAAAATGATGAGGATAAGACAGGTGCTCCTAGATCAAAGATCAGAGCTCGAGGAAAGAGTTAAAAAGACGAGAATCGTTGAAAGAGAATTTCTTCCGTTTTTAGATGAGATGAGAAAGAGTAAGCTGATGAAAGTCACAACTGGAGTTAGAAGATCCGGAAAATCGTTTTCAACATACCTCATGCTGAGGGGGTTAAATTTTGGTTATGCAAATTTTGACGAACAGATTCTCCTCTCTGTATCCCCTGATGAGATACTTTCAGCCCTCCTCGAGATATACGGAAGGGAGATGGACGCAATATTTCTGGATGAGGTACAGAACCTGCATGGATGGGAGCTCTTCGTAAACAAGCTCGAGAGGACTGGGTACAATGTGTTCATCACAGGGAGCAATGCCAAGCTGCTCAGCAGAGAGCTTGCAACACACCTCACTGGAAGACACCTGCAGCTTGAGATATATCCGTTTAGCTTTAGAGAATACCTGAGGTCAATTGGTTTTGATGAAAATGTCGAGACAACTAGGGGTATGAGCTTGATAAAACATGAGCTCAATAACTACTTAGAGAAAGGCGGATTTCCTGAGGTTGTTGTCGAGGAGGAGAATCCTAGGATATATCTAAGGCAGCTCTACAGGGATATAATTGAGAAGGACGTAATAATGAGGTACAACATAGCATATAGGACGACGTTCAGAGAGATTGCCCTGACATTGATGGGCAACTTCGGGAGGTATGTTACATATAACAGCATAAAGAGGCAGTTCGGCCTGAGGAGCGACCACACTGCAAAGAACTATCTTTCATATATAAGTGAATCATACCTAATATTTTTCATAAATAAGTTTTCATTTAAGCCAAAGGAAGTGGAGAGAAGTCCTAAGAAAGTTTACTGCATAGATCCAGGCATGATAAGGGCTGTCGCGATGAGGGAAGATTTGGGAAGCATGATGGAGAACATAGTGGCAGTCGAGCTGCTTAGAAGAAGAAGCTACTGGTCGAGGGATATGGAAGTGTACTACTGGAAGGACTACCAGCAACATGAAGTGGACTTTGTCCTGAAGAAGGGAACTGAGATAAGACAGCTAATTCAGGTGACATATGCATCAAGCAGAAATGAAGTGGAGAGAAGGGAGCTGGACAGCTTGCTGAGAGCAGGAGAGCTTCTCAACTGCAGGAATCTTATTGTGATCACTTGGGATTATGAGGATGAGGAGAGCATGGGGAACAGAGATATAAAATTCGTTCCACTCTGGAGATGGCTTCTTAGGCCTGAGATAGAATAGCTTCTCATGATGAAATTTTATCACCACAATGCTGTAGGTAAACTTTTTCAATAGCCCTTTCCCAGTTTTAGGTGCATCCCTTCATGACTTACGGTGGCGTTGTCGCTTCTGAACATTATCTAGCATCTACAATAGCGGCTGAAATCCTGAGGGAAGGAGGGAATGCCGTAGATGCTTCTGTAGTAGCTTCACTTTCCCTATCAACTCTCTTGCCTCATCTGAGTGGGTTGGGAGGGGATTTCTTTGCCCTAGTAAAGAAAGGGAAGGAAATCAGATTCATAGATGGATCCGGTCCCTCCCCCTCCGAACTGAGTAGAGATGAGCTATTTCGGAGGGGATTCAATGAGATGCCGGAGAGAGGGCCTCTTTCCATAACGGTGCCAGGTTACTTGGATGCCCTTTATCTCATGTGGAGGCTTTATGGAAAGATAGAATGGAGTGATCTTGTCTCCAGAGTTGTGAAGCTTTCAAAAGGCGGATTTCCTGTCAGCAAAAGCCTTTCAGAAGCTGTAAAGTTGAACCGGGATCTTTTATCCTCGGATGAGGGATCCTCCTCAACTTACCTTACAATAGGGGTTCCCGGATCTCATCATATGTTTAAAGGGCTTACAAAAGCTCTTGAAATAATCTCAGAAGATCCAAGAGAATTTTATGAGGGAGAAATAGCCCAGAAAATCGTTAATTATGTCAGGAAAAAGGGAGGTTTGCTCTCAATGGACGATCTCTCTAACTACAGAGCTGGAGAGGGTAGCCCGATATCAGCTCACATCTGGGGAGGCGTAGCGTATGAGATGCCCCCTCCAACCCAAGGGATAACGACACTGCACATGATGATGCTCACCGAAGAGCTAGATAGCCCCAGATCTTGGGGCAGGTTGAGAAGACTGATTAAGATATCGGAGAGAGCTTACAGCATAAGGGACAGGTATTTGACGGATCCCAAGTTCATGAAAGTGGATGTTAAGAAGCTGCTCCATCCCTCTATCCTCGAAGGTGGAGCTACAGAAAGCATAAATGATGGAGATACCACTTTCTTCAGCGTGATAGATCAGGATGGAATGATAGTAGCAGGAATCCAGAGCATATTCTATGCTTTTGGCTCCGGAATAACTGAACCCACCTATCAGATAACGTTGAACTGCAGGGCATCAAGCTTCTCATTGAAAGAAGACCATATAAACAGGCTTGAACCTAGAAAAAGGACTCTTCATACCCTATCATCTCTTATATTCGAATTAGATGATGATTGGTATGTTATAGGGACATCTGGTGGTCACTACAGGCCTCAGATACACTGGTGGCTCTCCACGAATATATTCAAATTTGGCATGGATCTAAGGGAGTCTATAGATTTTCCAAGGGCATATTTTGATCCCTCAAAGAGGATCTTAGTGGTTGAGGAGGGGCTAGAAATTGGGAAATCCGATATTAAAATCGATGTTAGAAGCTATCCTTCTAGGCTCGGTGTAGCTGCTCTGACATGCCTTAGAAAGGATGGGCTAAAGATAGGATGTGCGGATGTGAGAGGAGATGGAGGTTGCTCAGGAATCTAGATCAGAAGATCACTGTCAGAATTACAGCTATAGTAGTCTTAAGGGACCATAGCTGCTGTTTGCGATCATGTAGAGATAATTGGGAGATAGAGCTATTATCTGATGAAAATTTTCATCTCCACAGCTTTTCTTACCACATCATCCACTGAGCTTTCATTGCATATTCCAGCTACAGGCTCCTTCAGAATTTTCATGACCCTCTCCTTCTCCTTATCGCTTTTTACCACAGCTATCTTTATCATGTCGCTTCTTTCAGCAGCTTCATCGAATCCAACAAGAATGAGGAAATCCGGCTGGACTTCTGGGCAGAGCTTTGCCACCCTGATCACGTCATCTAGCTCAGCTTTATACTTCATAGTGATCTTCATATGTCTGGATCCAACAAGAATCTTTCCTCCTGCTCCCTCAAGCTCCTCTCCAAGCTCCTCTTTCCTGACTTTTTTCACCAGAAAGGTCCTATATCCCAAACTGGATAGAACTCTCAGGACAGCAGGCACAGCTTCATCAACAGAAGATCCGAACAATGCTATGGCCCTCATCATGGGAATTTAGATGGCAAAAATAAATAGCAATAGCTTAAAATTGGAAATTGCTGTGATCATCCTATGAGAGTGGTGGTGGGCTCGACAAATCCCGTTAAGATATCAGCCGTTAAGGAGTCCTTCTCCCTTGCATTTGGGGATGTAGAAGTGGTAGGGGTGGATGTTGACAGTGGAGTTGGACCTGAGCCGATAGAGGAGGATGCGGTAAAAGGGGCTGTAAACAGAGCTATAAAGGCGATGGAAATGCTTCCATCGGATTTCTCAGTTGGGATAGAGGGAGGGCTGTTTTATCTTCACGGGAGATATTACCTGGCTGGATTCGTTGCTGTGATGAGGAGCGATGGCCTGATGAGCACTGGAACAAGCGGATGGTTTGAATGCCCACAGAAGCTACTAAGAAGGCTCTTGAGGGGGGAGGAGCTGGGAGAAATAATGGATGAGATAACCGGAAGAAAGAATGTGAAGAAAAATGAGGGAGCTATAGGCTACTTCACAAGGGGGATAGTGGACAGAAAGGAGCTTTATAAGCATGGAGTTTTGATGGCTCTAGCAAGATTTATTTCTGGCGACTTGTGGCCAGGCTAGCCACCAGCTTTTTCGCTTTTTCTGTTGGGTGAGCTACCCGCCCTGAAGGACGAGGCTTCCAGCGTTTAGGGCAGGCTTTGCGCCTGTCCCCTCATCTGCTGGTTCGGGGGGCTCACAGCTCCCCCATCCCATGCCTCTCGTTAAGGCATGGGCTATGTTAATGCATGCGTTCAGATCCCTATTGTAGGTTAGCCCACATTTTGGGCATCTGAACTCCCTTCCTTTGACTTGGGCAACATGCCCACATCTATGGCATGTTTTAGAGGTGTTTCTTGTCTCTTTTTTCGTTAAATACCTGACTTCTATCCCTTCGAGGAGCGCCTTGTACTCAATGATGGTTTGGAGCCTTCTAAACGGCAAGCTGTGGAACCTCCTATTAAGCTTCTTCGATCTCTTGAAGTTATCCCTAATACCGCTCAAGTCCTCCATCACTATTACTGGTTTCGGGAACTGCTTAGCATAGGCAACTATTTGGTTAGCTATGATGTGTAGTTGTTGGTTTACCTTCCTTCTTTCTTTTCCCTTAAGCTCTTTAACCTTCTTCAAAAGCTTCTTCTCCTGAAGCCTTCTCCTGATATGACCATATAGTCCCCTTATTCGCTTGATTTCTTGCCCCCTCCAGAACTGCCCCTTCATGGGCTTATTAGGGTTACTCTTTGATATCGCTACTGCAACAGCTAAGTTATGCTCTCCCCTATCTATCGTTATTATGGTTTCAGGCTCATCGGGAACTTCAACAACCTTCTCTAGGGTGAAGTGAGCGTACCATTCTCCATAATGTTTAACCATCTCAACAGTTGTGAACCTCCACTCGCCTCTAAGGGCTTCCTCAATCCTTCGTCTCTGCCTTTCCCCAAAAACTATTGGTAGACTGACCTTCTCCCGCCTGTTCAGGCTTAGCGTAAGCCAGTATGGCGTCAGAACGTTTGTTGTCTTAGAAAATCTGTAGCATCTCCTGTCGAACCGCATGGATATCCCCTTAAGCCTTAGGATACTATCATCTTTCCTGTTTCTCTCGAAGCCTTTTAAGATTTCAACAGCCTTATCCCTTGCAGTCTGAATTAGGGCAGTATTAAGGTTGAAGAGTTCCTTAGCTTTCCCATAGCAATTCTCATGTAGAAAACTCTTGGACTTAGAGTTGAAGCCAATATACCATCTCACAAGCCTAAAATACTCGTTAAGGGTTCTGTTTAAGGCTAAAACCTTCAGCCTATTGGGCTTAAAAACCTTCCCAACAACACATACCTGAACATTCTTCCGCAAGGGAACATCCCGAGATAGTTAGGATTTTTCCAGTTATTTTTAAATCTTTCGTCATTCCTGCCGTGAAAAGCGATTTCTTGTTATAACTACTCTGTATTTCGAGGCATTTAAGATGATTCCTCGCTGCAGTCAAGATAATAACAATAGTTATATTAAAGCTTTTTCATGCTTTCTCTAAAATTTTAGAAATAGACTAGGAAATTCTCAGTTGTTCATAAAAATGAATTGCCCACAGAACTCTGGCTTTTTATTGCCTAGATAACCTCCCTTCTCTGTGTTATAATTGAGAATTAAAATAATGCGCGCGCGATTGCCAATATTACTGTAAAATCACAAAAGGAATTTTTGAAACAAATAAATTTATATTTAGTAAAAAATAAGAAATTAGGGGCAGCTGCATCCAAATGCACCATTATCGCTTCCATGTGCATCCCAATCCGTGTTAAGCCATGCATCCACACTATACCAAGCATACATATCGCAATGTCTTGATAGAATGCCAAGGTAATCCCATACACATAACATATGATGTGTATCGTGCCTGACCTGAGATGCTACGGTTCCTACCCCAGTTATATAGTGATTAGTTCTGCAGCAGGTAACTCCAACTGCATGATCCTCATATGATAGATCATATGCACCTGTTATCGCGACCCCGTAAAGTATGTACCATCTACCTTTTGCATGATTTGTTGCCTTCCATGATCCGACAGGATAATACCACTCCGCATATGCCTCTCCATCATGAATATAATTGTAGTTCTGAAGAGGCATTGGTATCAACTTGGATTTTATCAAGTAGGTCCTCCCAACAGAGCCGTATATTATCAGGGACGAGTTATCCTCGGCTTTTTGCAAAACTCTTTGGTTCTTTTTCTCCTTCACTAGCACAAGCTCTGCTTTCTCCTTCCCCTTAATCCCTTTTGAATCCCAAAGAACTATATATGTATCATTTCCTGATGAGAATATGGAATAGCTTACTCCCTTGTAGGTTACTGTATAAAGGAGATTCCATCCTGGTATACTAATTGGAGGAGCTAGATTGCTCACTCTCACCTCCTTTAAAACATCTCTCATTGTCTCATTCAGGGTCTGGTTCACTTTTATCGTTTTTCCATATGACCCAAAGACAAAATTACTTTTTCCTGATGGAACTGGCATTACTGTTGCGGTCAATAGAAGCAGGGAGAAGATCAGAGCTGCTGAGATAACAACCCCCGCTCTCCTCATGTTCTCACCAATAGACGAAGCAGCATTTCTTTATTATCTTTTTTTTAATTGTCGATTTTTTGATCGTCTATTGACGATTAGCCAATCTAGTATATACTTCAAAATATAAATTCTTAGACATTACAAGCCTATCATTTTCTATGAAATGTGTGCGTTTAATATCCTATTCGCAAGGAGGATTGAGAATCAGGTTAGTAGATTAAAATACTGCAAAATAACTTCCCACCAAATAGATAGAGGCTAGAAGAGATGCAGCGCCTATCAGGCTATCAATTAAACCCCCAGTCCTCAAGGGACCGCTTATTCTCCAGTTTGACAGGGGATATAGCCACATCACCCCCTTCTTTGTGAGGCTGTCCATCAAAAAATGGGATATTATTCCTATGGAGAAGAGCCTTGTCACAAGAGGATCATGAACCAGAATCCAGAGCAAAGCAATGGCTGCTATCATGAACCAGATGTTGTGGAAAGTCTTCCTGTGTTCGATAAAGGGAATACTTCTGAGAGCAAGATCAAGATCGGGAAGCATCGCAGAGACAAAAATAACCGGGATGAAGAGGAGGAGCTTGGGATCTGACCTAAATAAATAGGAGGACAGGAATAGGGCAAATGCTATATGCGTCTTCTTGCTCATATGCAGTACATCATCTGGTTTAATATTTACTTATGCTCACTGATCCGCAGATCCCGTTTATGCACACCTTGTAACTGCCCGGTGGAAGAGGTCCTATCGATATGTTGGCTGTTATAACACCGATGCACTGAACGCATATTAGGGAGGTGGAGACCCTCTGTAGCTCTATCCTTATTTCCCCATTCTCCACAGAGTAATCAGCTATGTAAAACTTGGAGCATGGATCTGAGTGACCCTCCTCATAAATTGCTCTTATATAATTCCCCTCAGCCTTCAGCAAAAGCCTAGATTCCTCTAGCAAACCGCATCCTCCATGAGATTCAATCGCTATGTGGAATGTTGAGTTGAATGTCAGGGAAACCTCCTCCCCTTCTTTCACCATTCTCACTATGGTATCAGCCCATCCCTTCAAAAACTCCTCGGCTGCTTTCCTCGTCATATACCTGTCTGACCCGGCAATAACTATGAAGGTGCCACCAGTCCCCCATCTTCCAGGAAAGATTAGCCATCCATTCTCCTCCAGATAGGCAGATCTGTTCTTTAATAAAGGAAGAACAAACTTCCCAGTGATAGGAGCCAGATGCCCTCCAAGGAAGATAACCACTCTGTATTTCGAGGCCTTTAATATGGATTCTTCGCTGCAGCCAAGATAATCCACCTTTAAACCCTTTTCCTCAATTTTCTTTATTATACTGAACGATAAATTGTAGTCTATTCCGTTTGCCACAACCCCTATCCTGTTGATTTCCGGCTTCCTCAACTTTGAGTACATATAGCCGCATCTAACTACTTTTACATCTAGGTCAACCCCTTTCTCAAGTTTGCTCCAGACAGCATATGGAACAGGTGGGTTCCAGTTATTTGGGCTTCCTGATTCATTCACTATCTTTTCTGGGCTCAAAAGCCCAGATAAAAGGGACTCCGCATAGATAAGGGGTCCTTTATTTAGATTAAAATCTGTCTCCACAAGAAGCAGGGTGTACTTTGATCCAGGAAATATGTAGGCCTTTATGGGGGCTCCTTCCTCATAAAAGCCGATCTCCACATATATTGCCCTCAGGCTCTCGTTGAAGTACGGAGAGAAAGAGAAATAGCCTGAATTGACCTTGGATGCTATTCCGCTTTCGTTTAAATAGCTTATCACCTCGCTCTCAGATATTCCCTGCTTGTACACAGCTCCTACATATCCTGCTGTCGGGGGACAGGCTGATATATTGAGAATGGGCAATAAAAGCAACACTACTAGAAGCACACTTATGCGCATAGAAATTTTGGAGCTGAGGAGCTATAAGCCTTGTTGTTTAGTTCAGCGCAAGTTGAAGTAATCACTCAGCCACTATTCTATTCCTTAAAAATCCAAGATTCTCTATTTCAACCTCGACTATGTCTCCCGGCTTCAGAAATCTCTGAGGATTCCTGAAGACCCCAACTCCAGCTGGAGTTCCCGTTGCTATTATGTCCCCGGGCTCAAGAGTCATGCCTTTGCTCAAAACAGATATTATCCTGGGTATCTTTATCGCCATCTTTGCTGTTGAGGAGTCCTGCATAACCTCCCCGTTTACCAAAGTCCTCATCCTGAGGGAATAAGGATCTCTTATCTCATCCCTTGTTGTTATCCATGGACCCATTGGTGCAAACTTATCTAGACTCTTCCCCCTCGTCCACTGCTTGTCCCCAAATTGTATGTCTCTAGCTGAGAGATCGTTGAACACCATGTAGCCGAAGACATAGTTCATTGCCTCCTCCTCTGGTATCCTCTTTCCCTTCCTTCCTATCACAACAGCTAGCTCCACCTCATAATCCACCTGAGTTGTGTAATCAAATGGAACTGGTATGTCCTCAAAAGGCCCTGCTATGGATGTTCTTGGCTTAAGAAATATCACGGGGTCCTTTGGCGGCTCCCTCCCCTGCTCCTCGGCATGGTCAAAGTAGTTTAGGCCGAGGCATATTATCTTCGGGGGGTTTGACAGAGGCGCAAGGAGCTCCACTTTGCTTAAGGGAATTCCCTCTTTCCCCTCAGGGGATACCTTAATGCCAGAAGCTATAAACTCCTCCACAGTTTCAGGAATCCCCAGCTTCTCAGCTGGGATCACCTTTTCCCCTAGAACAATGCCATATGATATCTTCCCATTGAATCTGAATCTAGCTATCCTCATACCTCCTTCAGCAATTCCTCCCATTATTAACCTTTACCAAATGTTTTTCAGCAGTGTTATAACAGTGTTCATGTGAGAAAGGGAAGAGTTGCTGAGATAATATCGGAGATGCTATACAAGCCTGGAGAAAGGCCGGAGGATTATGAGATTGTTTTCCTGTCAAGGGATGGGGATAAAGATACTGAGATCGTCAGAGGAAGTGAGATAAAACCGCTTCATGACAGGATAATTGTCGGGGGAAGGGAGATACCTCATCACAGGATAGTTGAGATAAGGAGAAGGGGCGTTGTTCTGTGGAGAAAAGTTTAATACTTGTCATATCATTGTCCCTAAAATGGGCTCTAAGGCAATAGCTGTGAGGATACCGATTGATCTTTTCAAGAGAATACAGGAGATATCCAAGCTCAGGAAGGTGGATACATCAGAGCTTGTAAAGAGAGCATTTGTGCTGGGGATGGAGAGGCTAATGCTGGAGACAGCAATAGAGCTTTACTATGAGGGAAAGCTCAAGCAGAGTGAGGCAGCTAGAATGGCGAACATGACAGTGAAGGACTTCATGGCAATAGCAAAGGAGAGAAGGTGCTGCTAGCTCTAGAAAATTTATAGAAAAACACTTGTTAATATATCCTTCAGGTTAATGCAGAGCCTCTCGAGGATTTCCTCCAGATCACACGCAGCATTACAAAACATATCATCAATAGCATGAAGGACACCACAATTAGCATTATTACGGAGAGTTTTCTAGCCTCTGCAGCTCCGCTTGAAGTAAAAGCTATATCCCTATATGAAAAGAGAGGCTCTCCATCTCTTGGACCCTCCATCACTAGATGCAAGTAGCAACGACAATGACCCTCTAAACAATATATTTCCTTATGTTGATACACTAATTTCAATCCTGTTATATAACTGGTATTATGGTAAAGCAAGATCAGTCTATCACCATCCTTCGATACAGGTATCAGCAATTCCGCTAGAGGCTGTGCCGGCCTAACATGGCTGAAGAGGTTAAGAGAGTCTTGGTATAGGTTGCAGCATTCGGTTAGAAAAAGAATTCCGGGAGATTCTATGTTTACTAAAAGAAGGCCATTGTCCACACTACAATTCCTTATCTGTTCTTCATGCTCATTCAAGACGAACTTGTGGAATGCCCCCTCATATGGTGACGGATTCATGCTCTCCGAATGAATCCCATAAGAGAACACCAAGTTGGTGCGATCACCGAAATTGCTTACATAGACATATCTCCCAAGCTCCTTAGGCCTACAACTGCTATCGCCGTATGAATACTTGAAGTCGAGAATCCATATGGATCTCCTGTTTAGATCGTTTCGCAGACCCTCATCATATACAGAAGGATGCTCCAGCGATCCAAATCCATAACCATAGCCTTTAAGAGCAATGCTCGAGTTATCCACTTCAAAACTCAGAATGAGGTAAATGTGTGGGCTCAGCTTTACCTTTTCTAGTGATATAAAGCCTAGAATTATCCCCATCAAGCTCAGACAGATAAGAGCAACTACCGCTACTGTTGCTAATACTGGACGCATTAGGGATCACTCATCAGGGTAATATGCGTGCTTATAAGTTTATTGGGGACCACCCCTCTTTCTCCGTCCTTCTCCACGCCTTTGGTCTCCTCAAGATGAAGTCCAGAATAGATTTCATCGCTATGGATGACTGTATCATCCAGTAAACATATATCAGAGGAATTAGGGCGATGTTTCCCAGATCAGGGGATCTCTCAAATGCAACCAAGGAGAAGGTGACGGAAAAAGCTGTAACAGCTCCCAAGAATGAAGCCAAGATCTCAAGCAGAATATCTGATATAGGATATATTATGCTGGCTATCCAGCACACATATCCTAGGAGGGAAAGAGCCATGAATATAGGGCCAAGAAGGAATATCTCAGCATCTAAAGCAGCAGAAGACGGTCTTTTTAGAAGGCTTAGATACTTGATAGATGTCTCAACATAACCCCTGTACCATCTTACCCTCTGCTTCACCAGAGTCCTCAATTTGCTTGGAGCCTCCTGCCACGACACCACATCATTTGCATATGTGACTTTAATATTCCTCAGGAGAAGTCTTGCTGATAGCTCGACATCCTCTGCCAAGGAGCTCTCATCCCATCCCCCCAGCTCCTCAAGAAGTTCCTTTTTTATGAAAAGGCAGCTCCCTGTAAATGGAACAAAAAGCCTAAATCTGTCCCTTCCACTCAGCAGAAGGCGTTGCCATGCCTCCTGCTCAAGGTAAACAAGGGTTGTAAGTATGTTCTGGTTTTTGTTCAGGCATCCCGTCTTTCCCTGAACTGCAAGAGCTCCTTCCTGAAAGTATGCAGCTGCTTTCAGCAGGCAATCTTTATCCAGAACATTATCTGCATCGAAGACAGCTATTATATCCCCTGACGCGAATTTCAACCCGAGGTTCAGGGCAGCAGGTTTTCCCCTTGGATTCTCCTCCTTTATCACCTTAATTCCATCGAAGCCCCTGCATATCTCAGCTGTCGAGTCGTCGGCCGACACCACTATTACTTCTATTTGATCCCTTGGATAATCCTGATTCAGTATGGATTTAATGCACCTCTCTATCACCCTGCCCTCATCCCTAGCCGGGACTATAACTGAGATTTTAGGGAGGATCCCAGGTTTCTCAGCTCTTCTCCTCTCATTTCTCGATCCAGCTATCATGAGAGGTGTGTGGTACAGAATCCAGAAGAGAATCAGACAGAGTATTATGAGCGAGATCGTTTGAAGGAATTTCACAAGAAGGGAAGATCAGCTTAACTTAAAAAGATTGCAATCTCTTGTTCTATAAATAAATTCTAGGATCCCATCAGAAGATCAACCACCAAGTCTATGGCTTTATCCAGATCCTCAGCTTCCACAACCTCAACCCTGTTCTGCCTCAAGAGATCACGTGCATCCGCTGATATCCTGGGTATTGCGATGAAAACAGCCCTGTTGGGAGCTGTATCCATCACCTTAAGGGCAAATCTGAAGGCCTCCTCCTCTCCTACATAGAGATCTCTTGCAGCTATATCAACCACTGTAAGCCTTCCGTTTTTGTCACGGAGGACGCAGTTGAACTGATGAACAACACCTGATAATCCCCTGATTGATCCCGGCATATTCACATTATAGCTCTTTTTGAGCATGTTCTCAAGCTTGTCGAGCTTGCTCTTGCTTTTCTTCAGCTTGTAGGAGAACAACGGCTTTATTACTGTTGAGATATCCTCGCTCTCCTTTCCACAGTTTAAGCAGAGAAAGGATATTCTCGGATCTCTAAACACATTTCCACAGCTCTCGCACCTGTACTGAACCCCCAAATCCTGATATCCACCCTGCTTGTCACATACAGGACACTTTCCCTCTGAAAAATCATATTCCAGCCCTATATAACCGCAAGAATGTCTTAATGCCCTTCCTTTTGTGATAATCCTGCTTCCACAATTCGGACAACTTAGCTTAGCAAGCATTAAATGGCTTCCACAATTCGGACATGTGATCAAGCTATCTATCTGATTCTTAGTCATCACTCCCTCTTTTACGAGTTCCTCTAGCTTTTCCACAGTGCTTTCCCTGTCCAGATCGAATAACCTCTCGGCATCAGGATAGCTTACCCCTTTTTCATCTATAATGGGCCTTAGCTCGTCTGTGAATTTTGCCATTATCTCGATTATCATCCTGTCCTTGGCTGTTAACATAGATGCTAAAAGGAAGGGAAATATATAAAGTATTATGTTCGAATTCCAAACAAAAAGCGTGATGTCCTTCTGACTGGATTAAAGCCTTTTAGAGAGATTTGTCCATATAATCCTTGTAGGAGTTGATATGAGATCAACTGGGACATCCCATTCATCCCTTGGCACGAATTCCACCACTTGGATATCGTGAACTGTTGTCACCCTCAGAGTTCTATCATCTATAGAGCCCGCTTCCCTCCACATCCTGAACTCCACATCTGAATACCCAGTTCCCTTGCCAAGCCTGTATCCTTCAACGCTCACAGCAACAGATCCCGCTACAAATATGTCTATTTTATGATCACCTGGCTTGACAGGCCTTCCTCTCTCGATCATCCCCCTTATAGTGGGACTTACATCCTGTCCCCTCACTTCAATAAACCCTCTTGAAAGCCTAGGAGTGGCAACCACGAGGATCTTTCCATCTTTAAGTGCCATCTCCCTCACATGAATCTGCGGGGAATCCGGATTGCAGAGCAGAACCTCTGCTTTTCTGTACTCATCCAGATTTCTCAGCTTCATAGCAGCTTCCCTTGCCCCTTTAAAATTAGGTATCCTCCCGTGAACTGGAAATGGAGGCAAAGCCACTTTTTTCTCAACCATCATCCTCCATATCTTCTCCCTTATCTCATCCTTTTCCATCCTCTAGGCATACAGGGGATGATAATAAATCTTTCAGCTTGATTCTAAATTATCAGTAGATATTATCAATTTTTCTTTACCTTAGAACAGGCAGTCCCTTGACTATGAGCTCTCCTAGGTCTGCCTTCTTCTTAGAAAATTCCAGAAGCTCTATTCCCACAATTTCTCCTTTGTTATTATAGTCTACGATTATTCCGCTTCCTATTTCCTCGCTCTCTGCAACTTCATCCTCCTTAATCCTGATATAGATCGCATCAGCTCCGGGATCATATCTTATGAGGTATTCAAGCATACAATTCGCCAGTGAATAAGACATTGTATAAAAGTATATCTGTACAGAGAGTTCTGTTAACAACTGTTGATCGAAGACAAGATCGAACCTTTCCTGCAGGCAAAGGCTTTTCAAAGCTAAAGAAAAAATCTCCTCGAGCATATTTCTAAATAAAATAATGTGGCTTTAAATTTTATGGCAGAATTTCGGCAATATGCGCTGGACGGGGATATCCCTTGCTCTTCTTACCGCTGGATATGCTGTAAATGCAATTCTACCTGCTGCTGGCATAAGAGGACCTGCTGATCTCGCTCTTCTGATATTATTTCTTCTATCAGTGATATTTATGCTTCCTTTTTCGGCAAAAATAGTCCTTCTTCCTATTATTGGATCTTTTATCGGTTTTCTTTTCGAGTACATCGGGTTGAGCTACGGATTCCCTTTCGGAAGCTATTCTTACTTGAAGCTTGAGAAATACTCAATTTACGGGGTTCCCGTGCCTGTAATAGTTGCTTGGGGGATCTACATTTACACATGCTATTTAGCATCAACCTTTCTTATAAGAGGAAAGAGGAGAATTTTGATTGTTCCTCTGTTGATGGTACTCTTGGACATGGCAGTTGATCCAGTGATGGTTGAGCAAGGAGTTTGGGCATGGAGGGAGAAAGGCCTTTGGTTTGGAGTACCGCTCAGCAACTTTCTCGGCTGGTTCACGGTATCTCTCACAGCTATCTGCTTATATTTAGCTCTCTCCCGAGATGACATGCCGAAAACCCTTTCCTGGCATGCCTATATCCCATACATCTTCAGTTATGTTCCCATTCTCGTTTCTGCCGGTCAAAACTCTTTTATTCCGGCTTTTATCAGCTTTCTCATGGCTGTTGCATTATTTTTATTCAGGAAATTTTTATAAAAAGCTCTCAAGAGATTCCATTTTCTCTTTTAAAATTTTGGAGTTCTCAATCCAAACTTTAAGGGGCAGATCTAGCTTCTTTTCGACAAACAAAAGGCATTCTTTAAGGCTGGAGAAAGCATATGGCTTTTTCCTAAGGAGATTTCTCACAGTCTCTCTCACATTCCAAACCCCTGTGGGTATGTAGCCGGGATGTATCTCCCTGAGTATCAGAACAGATGCCTGTCTTCTCTCCTCCAGAAGCCTCTCAGCCACAGCAAGCCTGCCCGCATAGTAGCATCCTCCCATACTAGCATATTCCTTCCTCCCGTTAAATGGCTCATAATCCCCAGCTATTCCCATTTTATCGGTTATGGTGCCGGGAAACCAAGCCTCTATGGACTCATAGCTCCACCTCTCCGGCAGCATTATAACAGCCCACTTATTCCTGATGTATTCCATATGATAAACTCTGAATTCATTTATAACTGGGTATTCTTTTATTTTTTCTATAATATACTTTGATATTATATCATCGACAGCAGTTATCGACCATCTCGTCGGAACAAACCTTCTTTTCACCCCGAAGAGACCTGCGCTGAAGCACTGCTGTATCCTTGAGATTGGAACTCCCTTTCCATAAAGCTCAATTATGGCATCAACTGATCCCATGTCCCTGTCGTAATAGGCTTTTTCCACCCTGAAATCAGTCCTTCCTGGGTATATCCTCAGATATTCAAGGCTTGCAGAGGGTCCAAAAGGCTGATGATCCTCTGAAAATAGAAATCCTCTTGGAGAAGAGCCAAGTTTTGCCTCCATGTCCACAGATACTTCTGATAACATTGCCTCCCTCAGCTCCTGAGCGTATCTATCATCTATCTGGGAGACCTTAAGGAGTTTCTTCCCCCTGATGAGCTGCATCCTCATCCTGATTATCTCCTCCAGCTCCTTCCCAAACCAAGTCTCAGTTAAACACAGGTTCTCCGTTCTTCCGAGGAAGGGAGGTATGAGAGGGCCTATTAATACCTTAGGATATCCGTGCCTGCCGACAAATATCTCCGGAGGGGAGGAACCAACTACCTCATTTGAGGATGGAATGAATGGAATGAGGGACAGAATCTCCTCCCTTCTTAGTTTTACTGTTCTGTAGTCCTCTGATAGGAGCTTCAGTTTCTTCATACAATATGTTTTTCTGGCTTCACCTTAATAAACTCAGCGATGGAGGTAAGAGCTAGGAGCATACTAAACAAAAGCGCTATAGGGGATTATTGCATAAACCCATATATCGGCTGTCAGCATGCATGTGTATACTGTTATGCAGATTACTACACCAAGATGAGGGGCTACACTGGAGAGTGGGGCAGTTACTTGTATGCAAAGGTAAATGCACCTGAGATTCTGCTCAAGGAGATAAGAAGAAAAAGGAAGGGTGTTGTGTATTTATCATCTTTAACAGATCCGTATCAGCCGGCTGAGATGAAATACAGGCTCACAAGGAGGATTCTGGAGGTCCTGATGGGATATGGCTGGCCTGTCATAATACAGACGAAATCCTCGTCTATAATAAGGGACATGGATATAATAGCAAATGGAAATACAAAAGTGGGCTTCACAATAATAACCCTAGATGAGGATATAAGGAAGAGGTTTGAGCCTTTTTCCTCTCCGGTAAGCTCAAGAATAGATGCTCTGGAGAGATTTAAGAGGGAGAATGTGAGGACCTTTGTTTTCATAGGTCCCGTGCTTCCAGGCACTAAATTGGATGATCTCAGAGATCTGATAATGGCAGTTAAGGATCACGCAGATCTAATATATTTTGACAGACTGAATTTAAAGCCGGGCCTTTACAACAGGATAGATAGAGCTCTCTCAGATATCGGAGTATCTAACTGGATTCCTGAGCTCGACAAATATTATATTAATTTGAAAAAATCTCTGAAGGAGTTTCTGGACGAAAAAAGAATAAAATATGTTTTTGTTTACTGAATACCCAGTATATGTTATTAGAGAAGGTGCTCCACCAGTATCTTGAAGCCTATTAGTATCAAGACAGCACCTCCAAATGCTCCAGATTTTTCACCCAATGCAGCTTTTCCCTTAACTCCAATGTATGATCCCACAAGAGTGAGAAGAAACGATGAAATCCCAGCCACAACAGCTGGCGTTAAAGCATCTATCCCTATTAGGGATAGGCCTAGTCCTGCAGCAAGAGCGTCAATGCTAGTAGCTATCGAAAGAACAAGAGTTGTGATGGAAGTTTCCTGAAATTTCTCTCCTTTTACCGACTGATTTATCATTCGAATTCCGATATAGAAAAGCAAAAAGAAGGCAATCCAGTGATCAAACTCGCTTACAAATAATGAAAATCTGCTTCCAACAACCCATCCTGCGTAGAACATGAGAAACTGGAATGTTCCAAAGGAAAAGGCCATCCTTAAGGAAGATTCCCTGTCAAAGCTTAAGCCTGTGAACCTAGCTGCAGAAACAGAGAGGCAATCAAAAGCCAAGCTTATGGAGATGGCCAGTGATGAGGGATCCATTGTCCTCCTCTCTTAACTGAAAATAAAGATTTTATCCTTCTTGTTAGCTAGTCCTTTATGGATCTGGAGGAAGCGATCTCCTATGCTCTCGATCTAGGGGCACAGTTTGTCGAGATAAGGCATCAAAAAATCTCAATTACAGAGGTATTTGTTGTGAACGGAGTGATAAGAAGGCTATCCTCAGGAGATG
>NZ_RCOS01000072.1 GCF_003947435.1 Candidatus Methanodesulfokora washburnensis | reverse complement strand
ATCTTTATCCCTTGCATTTACATCTGCACCTCTATCGAGAAGTTTCTTCACCTTTTCCAGATCTCCCCAACGAGCTGCCTCGATGAGATCCTCATTCAGGGTCATTTTCTCCCACAAGCTCGTATGCAATAAGTGTTTTGTTTAATTTTTCCCATTGTAGTGATATAGCCCAGTTAATCTGACAAACAAACTACACTCAACCTAGTAGTGCAAAAAGGTAAAAGGATTTAAGTCTCTTATATTTCCACATCAGAATTGCTCAAGGAGATGGAGGAGGAAGCTGCTCCACTGGCATGAGCACAAGACCCACCAGAGGGACAACCAGTGCTATTGATGTGTAAACTTCTCCAGCCAGAAGGGCAACTGCCAGAAGTATGACCAGTATCACGATCCACATGTTCCTTTTATTGCTGGGTATGCCCGGAAGCAATCCCAGCCTGTATATTTTATATCCGATCACAGCCAATATGATCCCGACAACCAACATCCCTGCTGCTAGGGCGTATCCGAAGGGTATCAGCAGATCCACCAGCCATTTTATTGAGGGAAGAAAGCCTGATATTAAGCCCCCCAGTGCTCCAGCCAGCGCAATCATAATGACTGCCTTTATTACATCAACAGCCCCTATGACCATTATCAGTATCCCTCCTATTTCCAAGAGGATCTTACCTATCTCAGCCTCCGCTACCCTCAGGGACATATAACATTGTTTAGCCGCTTCTATATTAACTTTTCGATGAATAGAGTTTGAACTTCCTCCTGAATTACCCATAATGCAGACAACATAATTAACTCTATCTTCGCTTTTACCGTTAGTAACAGTGATTTACGCCAGAATATCTGTGGTAAATAACTGAAAAGGAAAAATAGGATTAAAAGCTGAATTAAACTGAGAGAAAAATATTTATTAAATAGAGCATCCCAGAATCATGTGAGATACCACAGAGTTGCGATGCTCATCATAATACTCATTCTGTGTACAACAACTGCGCATGCTGTAACAGCACAGTACTGGGTTAAGATAACTGGAGTTGAGGCTCCATCCACTTTTGTAGTGGGAAAAACCATAACAGTTCGCTTGGACATACAGTATAGCCTTCCTGCTAATTCCCACATATATATCATGATCCTGAAGATACATCCAGGATCTCAGAGCACTGTATGGACAAACAGCGATGTAGGTATCCCTAGGAGTGGATCGGAAAGTATAACCTATCAGGCAAGTTTTCAGGTCCCATCGGAGCCTGGATATACGGAGTATGAAATCATAGCAATGTATCAGACTACGCCCAGCGACTGGTGGAACAAATGGATACAATCGGATGTACAAACATTCTCCGTTTTCATCTCAAGGCCCCCATCTCTGACCCTTTATAATCCTAAGATAACCGGTCTTAATGTCTCTATGGATGGGATTGCGAATCCAGGATGGTCAATTGTCACCATAACGAGGATCCACTGCAACTGGGGGGATGGAATAGAGGAGGACATACATTTTCCTGCATCTCATGTATATGAAAAACCTGGAACCTATGTAATCACGGTGACTGCCTATCAGAGCGATGGGCTGACGGATAACGAAACTGTGAAGGTAACTGTGCCCTTACAAGAGTCTCAGCCCTCTTCGTCTCCATCTCAGCCCTCTTCGTCTCCATCTCAGCCCTCTTCGTCTCCATCTCAGCCCTCTTCGTCTCCATCTCAGCCCTCTTCGTCTCCATCTCAGCCCTCTTCGTCTCCATCTCAGCCCTCTTCAGAGGCTAAGCCAGCCTCATCTGGCATATGGATCTGGCTTGGATTAGCTACTGTTGTATTTATAATAATTATGTCTGTATGGATAATAGGGGTAATTAGAGATAGGGAGGAAGAGAAGCTTCTGGAAGAGCTTTTAAGTAAATAGACATCATTTTTTATGGATCTATTTCATATACTCATTCTTTCAAGCGAAAGTTTTGCACTTAATGCCCTTCTAACTTCTTACCAACCCTTCCTAATAAGTCGCATGATGCCAAGCAAACCAGTTTAACCGGCACTTTCCATCCAGAGTTTCTGCATGCGTATCTTGGTCCCTTGGATTAAGATACTAAAGGAAAAGATGTTCTTAGATCCGGATACTGCCAGCAAAAGTGAATCCGAATGATAAGATATAAACCAAAAAATTTATATTTTACAGCCTTATCCTTTAGTGGTGAGAAAGTGAGTAAGGAGGAGATCCCATGGGATAAGGTCGCAAAGGAGCTTGTCAAGACCTTGGGCACCGAGACCGCAAGGGGCCTTTTGTATGCATTTACAATCCAATCGATGTATCCGACCATAGTGGAAGCGATTAGGAGTCTTGTTTCAAAACCCAAGGCTTCTGATGAGGAAATAAAGGAGATAGCAAGGAAAATTCAGGAGGCTATGGGATCACAACCCCAGTTACAACCTCAGCCTCAGCTCACACGTGAGGATATTGAGAAAAGGATTGCCCAAATACTGATGCAAACAGCTGGAACGGGGGGATACACTACAACAACCTCAGCTCTCCCTTCATATCCTCAACCTCCATATCCTCCTCAAGCTCCTCCCGATGTAAAATTTGAGGTAGAGTCCATCGAGAACAAAATCCGTGCGCTTGAGGAGGCAAGAAATCAGCTCCTATCAAAGAGATATACAACGCTTAACGATGAGGAGAAGATGAAGATAGAGCAGAGGCTGAGGGAGGTAGAGATGGAGATAAACAGCGAGAAACAGAGATTGATGATCATCAGACAGAGATGGATGATATAAAAACGAGGAAGGGAGCATGGGGCTCAGATCGCTTATAGGGGCAGTGTTGTTAATCTTTGGAATTGGAGGAATCTACAGCTGGGTAGTTGCAGGCCTTTCATCAGCCATACCCTCCCTTGGAATAGCCCTGTGCCTGATCGGTTCCTACTTGATCTATACAGATCTTAGGAGGAAAAGAAAGATTGTTACTGTTGATAAGACTACGCTCACTATAGCTTCTCTGCTTGGAGCAGTAGTTGGAGGAACCATTGCACTGGAGGAGCTTAAGTCCAGATTAAGTACAACTTCATCGAGGGATGAGCAGATAAGGCTGCTGGAGGAGCAGCTTGAGAGCCTGAGGTATCAGGGAAGGATAAGCGATGACAAGTATCAGGAGATAAAAGCGATGATAGAAAATGTCAAGGCGGGTAGGAGAAGTGGATGACAAGCTGACAGACCAAGAGGTGCGCATAATAGTCTCCAAATGCGTCAGAAAGGATGCAGCAGTGCTGGATGAGATTTCTGAGAGGGAAAAGGTCATATTGTATGCTGATAGCCTTGATGATCTGAGAAATCTGCTTTCATCAAGCGGAGTTAAGATAATCTCGGAGCATCCATTGGTGAAGGGGATTGTAGTCTCGGGGGAAAGGGAAAAAATACTCCGCTTAATCCTGAACGATATAGTTAAGGAGTTCGATTTGGTCAGGAGTGTTAGAGGCGTGGAACATGGTGGTGGAGAGAGATCTTGTTGAGGCTGCATCAAAAGATGAGAAAAAAGTATTCAAGGTTGTTGTGTGGGCTGGATGGCCTGTGGATGGGTTTGTAACGGAGAGGGATGCGTTCAGGGAAAGGGGCCTTAAGCTCCTTGATAAAATGCTTGTTCAGGGATTAACTGATTTCTTTGAGGATATATATGGGATTTATGGATTTCTTCCCGCTGTAGTGGGAAGAATCAACGGAAGGAACATACTTAGGCTGAAATCCTCCCTTCCCTCTTTTGTATATGGTATTGAGGCTATTAGAAAGGTTAGAGCATGCCTGAAGGATTCTGTACCTCTTATATCTGCAGACAAAGTCCATAAGATCGGAATTACAGGAAGCGGAGTGAAAATAGGGATTGTGGACACAGGCGTCGATGCTGTATGCTCGCTTGAGAACAAGGTGATCCTGAGCAGGAGCTTTGTCCCTGATGAGGATGGTGACTACAGCGGACACGGGACGCATGTGGCGGGAATAGCAGCAGGAAGGGAGGCCGTTTACTCAGGAGTTGCACCAGGGGCTGATGTGATCTCAGCAAAGGTCCTGAACAGGAAGGGGGAAGGAGATGAGGAGCAGGTGGCAAACGGGGTGATGTGGGCATACACGAATGGAGCAAATATAGTGAACCTCAGCCTCGGTTCAAGGCATCCATCAGGGCCTAGAAGCTTCCTAAGCAGGCTTTGCGATGCTCTAGCTGATAAGGGGGTGGTTGTGGTAGCAGCCGCTGGAAATGATGGCCCGGAGGAGGGAACGATAAACAGTCCGGGATCCTCAAGGAAGGCGATAACTGTTGGAGCTGTCGACAAGCATGGCATCCTGACTTCATACAGCTCCAGGGGACCTGTGGATGAAGTTATGAAGCCCGATCTCTTAGCTCCTGGAGGTGGAACTTCAGGCCCGGATGAGGGGATAATCTCGACTAGATCAAGCTTATGCGAGGATGAAGGATATCCGGATCCATGTCATGCCTCGCACAGCGGGACCAGTGCAGCAGCTCCCCATGTCTCCGGTGCCGCAGCATTAATTCTTGAGCTCGCAGGAAGGAAGGGGATGAGCATCAAAAACGACCATCTCTTTGTGAAAAAAGTCCTGACAAGCTCGGCTAAGGATCTAGGATACAAGAGAAATGAGCAGGGTGCGGGGCTTATAAACGTGTATGAGGCCCTGAAAAAAGCTGAAACTTATACAGAGGAGGATTCCATGAAGGAGGAGGTGGATAGCATTGGCAGGGATCTGGCATCCATTCTTGTGCCCAGTGCAGTCATCGGAGCATCATCTATTCTTTTGGGAGCATTAATTCAGCCGAAAAAGAGAAGAGAAACCTCTTTGCAGGAGGTCTATGCTCAGGTGGACAGGATACTGGACATGCTGGAGAGCAGGATGTTCCAGCTGAACGAGGACTATAGGAGAGGGGTTATACCGCCGGATCAGTATTCAGAGGAGATGATGAGGATAAGCTCCATCCTTTTGAAGCTGAATGAGTTGATAAAAAAGATTTAACAAGCAGCTGTAGTTTAGTTCGCTAGATTCTTATCTATTTTCAGACATACTTTCCTCTTTTTTAGTAACTTTTATTTAACTCTCTGAAAGAGAAAAACAACCAATCCTAGCTTCCCAGCTCCTCCATAAAATTCCTTATTTTTTCGATTTCTGATCTAATCATATCCGATATTGTTTCTTCCGATCCGAGTGGTACATTCCTTATTGGAAAATAAAACCTTACTCCGCATGTATTACAATGCTGCTTTCCACGCAGGATAGCAAGCGTTATAAACATCACTAAGATTCCACATAGTGCAGTCAGCGGAGGTAGGTTATATGGAAATACTATTAGCCACAACCAGTCAATCTCAGGGAGTGGTGGTAGTATAGAAAACGCTATGGAGGCTAGTATAGAGACTTCCTCTACGAAAAAGCAAATAGCAAAAATAAGGCCAATGTAACCACTCATCTTTAGAGCATAATCTAGATCATATACATGTTTTATATCAGTTGACCCACAATTCGGACAGTGTGCTAATGGACATACCTTTATTACATCAGAATCATAAATTCTCTTACATAAAGGACACACCCTTCCCAAAACATCACCTTGATAAGGGGGATTAGAGAAAATTTTATAATTTTTACTCTTAAGTAAAGATTATAAGGAGAGAAATTCATTTATTAGTTCGGAAGTGGGGATCACCTTGTATCTAGAAGGAATCGCTATTGGAATTAGCTGCTGGCTTTTTTCAATGCTAATTTCGTATTGGCTACTTGCCAATCCCCGTTTTAGGTTGGAGTATGGGATGACTGCACTATTTTCGAGCATTTTAGTGCCAGCAATTCTTCTTACAATAAGCTGGCCGGATATGCTTGAGCAATTCCTCAGAATTCTCAACAGCTTTCCAGTACTGCACATCCCTCTCTTCCTCATAGTGTTTGCGATATTATATCCGCAGTTCAGGGATTTAACAAAGGAAACTGGATTTTTCACAAGCAAGGGAGCTGATGAGGTTGTGTCCTTCTTCGGCTCTCTAATGGCTTGTGCAGCAGGATACTACTTCCTAATAGTGCTTATCTCCACCGGATTTACTTTGATTGCATTTCTTCTCCTAACAAGCTCATTTGCCATGCTTATACTGAAAATCTCAATGAGGGAGAGAGGGAGATTCTCTAGCATTTCTATCGCTAATTCGATTCGCCTAGAGAGATTGAAAAAGAAATTCAACGGTATCTCGAAGTTGCTTGCCGAAGGAGACAGGCTAACTGTCGCTAGGATAATTAGCCTACTTATGCAAATTGAATTAGAGGTAAAAATGTTGGAGAGGGAAATTCCGGGGAGAGAACTGGGAAGAATTAGAGAAGGGATATCGCTCTGGCTCAATGTCCTCCGTGGGATTGAACCGGCAAGCGCTATTTCCTCCGAGCATAGAGAGATACTGGAACAGGATATAAGATACTGGAGAGCAATAGTCGAAAGTATAAAATGATGTTTGAACTTCAGCAGAGCTGCGTTTAGAGAGTCCAGCTAGAACTCTCATTCTCTATTAACAGAGTCTTGGATGCCTTTGACCTCACTTGAATATCCAGTGTTCCTCCTTTCCAGTAGCTGCTGATATCATTCTTAGCACTGCCCGTATGACAAGTAGATTGAACCATACAGCTGTCAGACCCCAAACACCATATGCGAAGAGCATGAGAAGACCTCCGCCAAGCGGAATGGTAGCTGCATATATTGCTATTATCAGCAACATCACATAAATTGTTTTATTTTCATTAGCTATCTTGGGTGCAAGCCCTATTAGAAAGGCTGTGATAAATATGAAGGGTAGGATGTAATAGAAGATCACAAACATCACCGGATCCCCGATCGCCATGCTGTGAACGTAACTTATTAAGAGCACCTCGATCAGGGAAAGAGCCAAGTATAAAATCAAGCTACCTATAGCCACGTATCCTCTATTCTGATTTAATACACCCCAGTACATTAGGCCAGTTCCTACCGCCATCGCAATTGCCATGAGAAGGGCTATAAAGTCCATTCTTCTTCCTTTGAGTCCATCTTTCCTTATAAAGCTATTGCTCCTTAGTGATCAATAAAATTACTGTAGTTGACAACTTAAGCTAGAATAAGGATTTTTGAGTATTACTAGAGCTAAGATCCATTACTTAACTCTCCAGTTCCTCCATGAAATCTTTTATTTTTTCGATTTCTGATCTAATCATATCCGATATTGTTTCTTCCGATCTGAGTGGTACATTCCTTATTGGAGACCGGAACCTTGCTCCGCATGTATTACAGCACCACTTTCCCCATTTATGCACGCGCGCATAAAGTATTAAGACAATTAAAAGAAGAACTATACTTAGTAGTCCTACGATGGGTGTACCTTCGAATATCCATAAAAACACAGATATAAAAAGCATTAAAAACACCAATAGGTAATCCACGGCACTGGCTTCTTTTTCTATATAATACTTTATATCAGTTGACCCACAATTCGGACAGTGTGCTGATGGGCACACCATTACATCAGAAGCATATTTTTTCTTACATAGGGGACACACTTTCTCCAGAGTATCACCCTGATAAGAAGAATAGAGAACTTTATAATCTTAAGGACAAAGATTATTAAAGGAGAACTCGTTTATAGGCTCAAAAACAAGGGATTGCCTTTGTTCTAAAAGGAATTGCTATTGGAATTAGCTAGCTCGAGAAAGAGATAATAGACCTTAACTCTCTAGTTTCTTCATGAAGTCCCTTATTTTTTCGATTTCTGACTCAATCCATCTTATTGAAGCCTTCATTTCCCTCTTTTTTCTCTTTTTCCTTCTTTTTGTTGCTAAAGCTTCCGATTCAGCCTCTGACGGAAACTCTGCTAAAACTGTTCTATGTTGCCTGTGTTGTAATGCTCTATCTCCTGCTAATGCTCTATCTCCTGCTACCAAAGCAACAGAAAGAATTGGATAGACAATAAGATCAAGTAAGGCTGTAAAAGAATCTGATCCTGAGAAAGGGCTACCTAAAAAGAATGTTAGAAAAGCAATGAAGTCGAGTATAGCTATAACCTTTGAATCGATTGCTGCTAGTGTTCCAGTAAGAAATAGATAATCAACTAATACAAGTATAAGAAAATAGTAAGGGATCTCTATTCTTTCTGAATAAAGTACTTCTGGATAGAATATCGGTATTGATCCCCAAATGATAATCAAAGCTATCACAGAAAGCGGAAACCAAATTCTACCTCTGGAGCTGTCCCATGCAACAAGCCCAGAAAAAAGAAAGTAAAAAAGAGGTAGGAAAAGAATCCCAAGGAATGAATTTTTATCAATTTTAATATATTCCATTAAAACCGATCTTTTCATCCTGCCATTTGCCTTTAAGAGGAGATCCCCTCCAGTATTCTCTATCCTCCTTTCTGAAGAGATCGTATAGTATAAACCTAATATCACAAGAATCACAAGGAAAACGAGGATTTCACAGTATTTCCCCATATGTAAGGTCTCAACAGAGTAGATATATAAAATTTATGCTTACTGCGAAGCCAAATTTTAAGAATTTTTAAATGTCCTACATTCAAAAGGAGTAGTTCTTGGAATTAGCTAGCTTGAGAAAGAGATAATAGATCTTAACTCTCCAATTCCTCCATGAAATCTTTTATTTTTTCGATTTCTGACTCAATCCATCTTCTTGAAACTTCTATTTCTTCCTCCCTCTTTCTTCTTGAAGGTGGCACATAGGCAGATGGCGGAGAAGGCTTTTTTGGCCTAGTGCGCGCGAGAGAGCGCCGCAGAATAATAACTATAGCCATGATTACCAAAATTAATGGAATCAAAGGTTGCAAAAATTCTATAATAATACTCATAAGTGGTGCAGGCATAACTGTTAAAGTAGTGTTTGCATCCGAAGCCGCATAAGTCGAATCCCCATTAAACTTCGCGGTAATCTCATAGTTTCCTTCTTCCAAACGGACATCTTTCCACTCAAATTTGTAGGATCCATTTGTAGTAACGCAGCTGCCAATGATACTGCCATTTCTGTAAATGTTGATAGTTTTCCCACCTAATCCAATACCAACTTCCTCAATAGTTAACTTACCAGTAATTGTTATTGTTGTACCCACTTTCCCAGAAATCCTTGATGGACTGATATTCAACGTCAATCTTGTTTTCCTCATCGATGTGACTGGAGAAGTAGTCGAAGGATACGTCAAATAGCCAGACTGGGGAATCCTACGTACAAATTCCCCCAATCCCCATATGTAGATGCCGACTGTTTGTCCAGAGCCCAGTCCTAAAAGGCTGAGGGGGATCTTGAATTCGAAGGTATTGTTGAAATCTGCGGAGTTTGATGAGCCCCCAATACGCTGACAACGCCGATCACTCCCCGTCCCAGTACACCTATAGTAGTCCACTTCAGTGCCTTTCGACGAGTTAGCCCAGAATGCTCTAACTCCAGTATTAACATTATTATCTACATCAATATAAATAAAGAATAATAATTCCCCCGCATCCACTCTAGTGGATGGTTTCCCCTTTGTATCAAATCTGAAGTAAAGATTATTGCCATCATTGGCAACGTAAACGTTTGAAACTTCGAGCTCAGGAGGTTCGATCAACCTAGGTGGAAAGGTTATCAGAGGAGTAGCTGTGCCCCAATCACCTGGCTCACCATCTACGACAATGTTTTTTATTGATGAATCGATTACATAGCTTACATTCGTATTCGGCATATCAACTGCTGATGCTGATAATATGAGAAAGTGTATTCCATTCGGTGTATAACCTACATCTCGCTTGTTAACCTTGATTTCCATAAAGCTTAAACCAGGAGCTAGAGTTGCTTCAGACTTCAAGTTCTTAAATTCCCCCTGCCAGCGTCCAGCTGTATTGCTCCATTTGCTAAGTACTGCCCAAGAGGTGGAATTATCGCCACGAAGATGAGAGGAGATCAAATAATCTGCCCCTAGACTGTCTTTCCAAGGTTCGCCTGTTTGATCGCACGTGCATATGAATTCGCCTGTTTGATCATTCATATCTGTATCCATGAATATGAGTAGGTCGCGAGAATAGTATTTGGAGCTGGGTATTGCCCCATAGTACTCGACATAAAAGTATAGCCAGTTTTCATCATCCTTCATGTATACTGCCTTAACATCCATCCAGTCTACATAGTAGCCCCGAGGTGGAAGATATATTGGAACATAATTTCGGGGCTGACCAGATACAAGTTGAGGGGTGAAAATGATCATCACAATCGTAATAACGAGGATTAAGCGATTCATCTCAACAAGATGATAGTAAACCATATTTAAACTTGTGCATCCTTAAAACCCAGTCCTTGAATGAGAGCTGGAAGATCACTATTTACTTTTATCTTCTATTTCCTTTTAAAAAGAGATATAGAAGCTTCACTTTTCAATATGAGGAGAAAAGATGAATGCCCTCGGTTTTCACACCGATAAGGAATTTCAACTGCAAATGCATACACAGCAGAACGTTCCAGACAGATAACCAAGAACTCCAAGAATAAAGGAAAGCACCTGATGGTGCTTATTTCAACGCTTTTCACTCATCAGTTTTTCCTTCTTTTGAATCATAAAATATCAGCGAGCGTTAAGCTCTTCTAAAAATTTCTTCACTTTTAATATCATTCCATCTATCGATTTCTCCATCTCAACCTTGATTATGTCTTGGGCCTTCTGCCTTATCGATGATACTTCTTCAAGAACCCTATCGATATCCTCACCCTTCACCATCTTTTTCTCAATCAAAAATATTTCAAAGTTAAAAGTTGTTATTTTAAACATATCTAAATCCTTCTTCAGCTGCTGTATCTCCTGAATGGCCCTCTCGTACTTCTCAAGCTTTTTCTCAATTTCAACACTATACTTCGCCAGATCGGACTTTAGCCAAGAAAGATCATATCCCATCCCCAGCCATTCATCCAGCTTCCTTTTCCAAGGCTCTATCTTCGACTCCCTGATCGCCTCCTCAACCCTCCTTTTCAGCCTCAACACATATTCCTCAACATCCTCAATTTTGCTCAAATCGCCCAGCCTTCCCTTCAAAATCTGGATCTCTTCGGCAAACCTTTTATCACCTAACAGTTGTATATCCCTCTCTAGCGTGCCCATCTCTTGTGCAACTTTGTTAAACTTGGTGAGATTGTGCTTGAGAGCATCTATTTTTCCAATTCTTAGAAGGCGCTCAAGACCAGAAACATCGAAACCCTGCTCGCTTAGTTTCTTTATATTTGAGGCCGCCTCCTTGAGCACTGAAATGCTGTTCTCAGCCTCATTCAATCTTGACGGATCCCTAAGCATTTCTCTTATCGAGGGAATCCTATCGCTGAAATCCAAGCCGATGGAGCGTGCTGAGGAAAGAAGGGAATTCAGCTCAGCCTCCAATGCTTTAAGCTTCGATATCTTCGATTCATATTCCTTGAACATATCCTTAACTCTATGGTACACATGCTCATCAGCGAAGATACTATGCATGTTATCTAAAGCCTTCTCGAGATCAGAAACGTTATAGCCCTCCCTCCTCCAGCCCTCCAGAATAGAGGAATACCTCTCCATTTCCAGCCTTATCCTCCGGAATTCTTTCTTCTGTGCTCGTATCTGCAGCAAAGCCCTGCGCGCGCGCAATGAGGCTTCTGTGATAATGCTAAGCGTATTAAGGGAAAGACAAATAAGAACGAAACACCAGAGAAAATTGTTTAACATTATTTCAGACCATCCTGCCCATTTCAGGATCATTCCCACAAAACCCACCATAAATAAGATGAACTCCCAAGTCACATGAATTACAGCACTCCACTTGAAAATTGGTGACAAAAGTGAAAAGTAGTACATAATTGCCACCATCTCTGCAACCTGTGGATAAGGCAAAAAGGCTGGCCACCCCTGTGACACCACTTTCTCTTTCTCATAGGAGAGCGCAGGAAGCAAGGAAAACGTAAAATAATTAAACAAAAGAATATCTCCTGCAAGATAATATAGATCTCCTTGGATTAAGAACAAAGAAGGTTGCTCTTTTTGGAGTGAGCTTCTTAGGTTCTAGATTACTGATAAGATCAAGTAAAATGTTTGATGAAATCACAATTGTAGACTATGATATCGTTGGAGAAGAAAACATAAGTTATCAAGAGCTCTATACTATAGAAGATATTCATTTGCCTAAAGTTTTAGCAGCATCGAGAAGAGCTTTACAGTATGCACCTCTCTCGAGGATATACGTGATAAATGCAGAGATTCCATTTTACCCATTTCCTCCCTCAGAACTTGTCGAAAGCATAATTGACTGGAGCGACATAACAATTACAACTTTTGATAGTCTCCTGCCCAGGCTCACTGTCCAATTAGCTTGCAATAAATTGAACAAACCTTTAATTGACGTAGCTTTGGGTTCTCAAGATGCTGAAATAAGGACGTGGTACAGAAGAGATAAAGCTTGTATTGGATGCTACATAGCAGGTTTTGAGAAATTACCCTCTAGAACGGTATATGCTTCGGATCCAAGAATAGCGGATCTAGCATCGGATGTTACAACGATATATATTGAAAAAATCCTTTCTGGCAGGGATGTCCCTAGTGTAACCAAAATCGATGTTAATCTTGAAGTAAAAACACGTGATGATGCCAGAGATAAAACATGTACAATATGTGCAACAGAAGTTCAAACTCTATTGGGCAGCTTTAAGCCATGGGATAAAATAGGAAGAACTATAAAGTTAAAACGGGGTGAAGATATAGTTGAATTAAGAGGAAATGAAAGTGCTTCATTCTTAAAATATTTAGAAAGATTTGGATATAATGAAGAAAAGTAGTTTTGATTAAGGAAATCGAAGAGTTTATCTCAAGCGGAGGCTTGCTGTCTCAAGTGGAAACTTTACAACATTAAATTTGCCCTACTGAGCAACTTTATGTAGCACAGTATCGCCGATACCAGTGAAGCCGAGATACATGGGAATGTTCCTGCGAAGATAACAGTTAAGGGAGAATGAAAATCAACTTCGAGAATTGCTTGGTTGAATATTGAGCATCTCGATATCTCAGAGCAGACTAGGACAAGACCAGCGGATTCTACATTATAGGAGGAGATTTAGGAAAGCTATGAAACGATTCAATAAAACCTTGATTTCAATAGGTATATAATTGAAAAGCTAGCATGGGAGTTTTCAACTGTTATCAGCACTACCCTCCGTTCTTAAAAAGTACTATTGACCGAGGAGTAGCTTAATAATTTTCGAATTTATTTGATGCATCTTTTTATAAATAATAATATCCCTTAAAACCCATTATTATGCAAAGCTATTATCTTCTAATTCTAATTAAAGAATAAAGATTAAATTTAGCCCTTTATCATACGAGGGATATGCATCAGTCCAATGATGAAAAAGGAAGCACAAAAAAGCGTATTTACAGACCTACATGGAACTATGAGAAGAAGATTGAGGAATATGAGGAGATTTTCCGGCTTTATAAGAGAAAGGAGAATCCATATGAGCTCGTTTTTAAGCTAGGACACCTTCACAGGGCATCGTCTCGGCTACCTGTCGTGATAGACTTCACATTGATAGAGCAGGAGATAAGGAAAAGGGTAAGGGAAGGGGAGGATCTGGGCAAAATATATGGATATATCAGCGATCTTCTAAGGGAAATCAATAAACTTAAGAAAGAACTGCCTTTCTTCAGCGAATTCTTTAGTGGAAGGACTTTTGAAAGTATAGATAATCTTAAAAGGGAGCTGGAGGGCGCAAAAGCAGAAGCAAGAAGGAAGGGCCTCCTGATAAGATGGGCCAAGTGCATAAGGACAGAGGGGGAAAGTCAGCTCGAACTTGAGGTGGAAAATCCAACTAAAGCAGATATTAAGCTAACCAAGATGGTGGGGGAGGGAGCATATATAATTTCCCCTCTTTTCCCCATCTCACTAGCTCCTGATGAGGTAAGAGTTCTGAGGATCCCTGTGGAGCTTGAGGAGAGTAAAACTGTTTCCTTACAGCTGCACTATGAGCTGGTCGGGGAGGTCAGGCAGACATCCATTCAGGTTGATGTTGAGGAGATAGAAATCGTGGATCCAATATCTTTGTACCTCAACAGGCCAGTAAGGGTCTTAGAGACGCTGGATGAGTCTGAATGGATGTTTAAAGCAATTACACGGATGCCAACGTTTACTAAAGCCTCTTCATTGACTGAGGCAACTGGATGGATTATAGAGGGGTTTCTGGGGGAAGGAGGATTTTATTACACCTATCTGGCTAGGAAAAAGGATACTTTAGGGGCTCTCCGTATCCCGAAGAATTCATGGGATCACGAAAAATTAGAGTTCAAGAAAATTGACCAACTCTCACGAAAAAGGATAAGGGAGGAAGTCGAGATCCTTCACAAGGTATCCAAGATAAGAGATGAAGGAGTGGAGCATGTTATCAAGCTCATTGACGCAAACGAAGAAATTCCATACATGGTCTTGGAGTACTGCCCGAAGGGAGATCTCACAAGAGTTTGCGGCAGGGTTAGCGAGAAGGAGGCATTAATTATACTTCTGCAAATAGGATATACGCTAGAGAAATGCTATGAGCGCGGCATTTTCCATAAGCATGGAGATCTTAAGCCGGAGAACATCCTCATAGATAAGGAGGGAAGACCAGTTCTAACTGATTTCGGCACCGCCCTTACAGGCCCATACACAGGTGAGATGGGTGGAACTGCACGTTACTTCTGCGACGTACCTGATGATAGAGCAGATGTCTATGCTTTGGGACGTGTAGCTGTTGACCTAGTTAAAGGGAGAGAAGCATCTGAGAAGAGCCTTAAAGGAAGCCTGCTTTACGGTTTAGTCCACCGTGCAATGAAAAAAGAGATCAGAATGGGGGAATTCTTGGATGAGGTGAAAAGACTACTTATCTACGTTAAATAGCTATTTCTGCTTCATCTCACTACCAAGCTCCTCTATTCTCGCTCTACAAGCTGAAAGCTCTTGGCGAAGCTTTTCTCTCTCCTCTTGGAGCGATTTAACTAGATTTTCGAGTTCGTTAAATCTGGTCTCACGAATAGTGAGATTCTTCTCCCACTCCCTGTTCTTCTCCTCCCACTCTCTGATCTTCTCCTCCTTCTCAATTAATCGCTTATAGGTCTCGCTTATACCTCTAAGTCTTCTTTCAATTTCTTCCTCCCTTCCTCTCAGTCTTCTCTTCTCCTCCTCAATCTTCTCCCACTCCTCCTTTAGCTTCTTATTTTCCTCCTCAATCTTCATTCTTTCACCGCTCAGCTTAGCTTCTTTTTCATCTAGTAGCTTCTCCCTCTCAGAAAGCTTCTTCTCGCTCTCTTCAAGACTTACGCTCTTTCTTTCAAGCTCTTCCTTCCAGATGGAGAGCTTCTTCTCCCTTTCCTCGAGGTTTCTCTGTCTCTCATCGAGCTCGCTTCTGTATGCCTCTATTTCCTTTGTCTTTTCCTCGAACCATTTAAGACGATCATCAAGGTTTTTCCTCATTTCATCCAAAGCTTTTTCGGCCTTCTCTATTTTTTCCTCATGCATGTCAAGCTCCTTCTCCTTTTTCATTAGTGCCTTTTCTCTGTCATCCAGCTCCTTTTTTCTGTTCTCAAGCTCTGCCTCCAACTGCTTGAGCTCGGCCTCTTTTGCCAAAAGTTCACTGCGGATTTTATCCAGCTCTTGTGAGCGTGAGGACAAAGCTGACAGCAGACTTTTGGAATATTCGATGTGCTTAGCCAGATCATTTATTCTCTTCTCTACTTCCTTTTCCAGCGCATTAAGATGATTTTCCCTCTTTGTAATAGCCTCTTGTCTCAGCGCTATGTTGTCCTCTATTTTCTTCAGTGTTTCCTCAGCTGTATTTTTCCTCGCCTCAAGCTCCTCAACCTCCTTTGCAAGCTGATCCCTTCTCTCCTTCAGCACCTCTAATTCTTTTTCTTTCTTTGCCATATCAGCTCTTTTTTCCTCAAGCTCCTTCTTAAGAGCATCTAATCCCTTTCTCTCAGCCTCAAGCTCCTCAAGCCTCGAGTGAAGGATAGTCAGCTGTTTGTTTACATCCCCCAGCGTGGTGCTGGCACTCCGTGAAACTTCTCTTAAAACTTTATCCATATTTTTAAATGTTCCATCAATACTAGCAAATAGACCGCTAATCTCCTTTAAAAGACCCCTGAGATTAGCGTTCAGCTCCTCAAGTCTCTTTCTTAGGTCTGTAGTCTCGGAAAGAAGTTTGTTTACCTGCTCTTCTCTTGTCTCCAAGCCTTGAATACGTTGACTGAGTGAATATAGATTCTCCTCGTATTTCTTTACTTCATCCAGCCTGCTATCAAGATCCTCAAGGAGTTCCTCTGATTTTCTGAGAAAATTATCACTTATATTTCTAAACCCACTCATAATATTCTGAGAATCTTTGTTAAAATTTGAGATAAGCTCTTTTACTGTTAAGTTAAGGTTAGATAGGTTTTTGATAATTTCTTCTGAGTTCTTCTCATAGCTTTCCTTCAGTAATGGGAGATAAAAGCCAGAATAGGCTAGGATAGCCTCATCTTTTTTAAAGTTCTCTCCATATCGTATTTTATTTAATATATTGGAGAGCTCCTTTTCAGAGGCCTTCTTTATAGCGCCTGGATCCACCTTTTCCAGAGACATCTTATATCACCTCCTTTAGGATCCTGTTAGTAGCCTGATCCTCCACGATAAATGTTAAAGCTTCTATTCCCGCTTTAATAGTAGTTCGAGCCTCCGTTAGCAAAGCCATTAAATCCTCAATCTCTACAAGTATTGTTTCTGCGTCCCTTTTTAAAGCCTCAAGACTTTTCTGCACATCGTTCGAGGTATTTTTCACCTCATTCTCAATGCTTGTGGTCTTTTCATTCACTAGAATCTCCAGCTTACTGCCCTTTTCGTTGATTTTTCCAAGATCCTCCTTAATTTCCCTGTGCTTTTCATTCATTTGATACTGGAGACGCTGGAGAAACTTATTCCCTTCCCCTATAAGCTCTATAGCAGTTTTGCTCCTTTCTTGTAGAAAACTGATGCCTTTACCTATTTCCTCCAAATTCTCCGAGATTTCATTGAATCTCCCATCTATTTCATCGGTTAAAGATGTCAGAAGGGAATGCAATCTTTCAATCCCCTCTTTTAAGTCATCAATCAACTTCTTTAAGGTGATGAATCCTGACTCCGATTTCTTCTCCAGAGAAGCGACCTTGTTATCAACTGTTTCTATACTCCTATTCAGGCCTACGACCTCCTCTATCACTTTTTCAGCCTGTTCATCTAGCTCTTTCCTAAGATCTTTGTTAAGCTCTGCAATAGACTGTTTTAATCCCCTTGTTTCCTGTTTTATGTCAGCTAGAAATTCTTGCCTTATACCAACTATTAGCGTATTAAGATTATCTAAGCGTGTGCTAATATTGGCTATATTCTTTAAGAAATTTCCCTCTAGGCTATTTATCTTGGATTTTATGGCTTCTATTTCACTAGTAAGGAGGGAAATGCTGTTTTCAACCCTTCCTATTCTCTGACTTAAGTCATAAGAGTAGTCTACTCCATGAGAATAGCCCCCGCTCATAAGATAGACACACTTTTTATAGCTATTTAAAGTTTGCTATTGATTCAAGCGATTCCTTCTTTGTGAAATTTTACCTTATCCTAAGCTGGAATACTAAGAAAGACATTACGAATAGCACGTTACTTCCATTGAAACAGGACCTAAAAGCATTAAAGCCAGAAAACCAGCCAATAGGGTTGAAACACTTCCCAGCTAAGCAATTATGAAAGCCTTTACGGAACTAAAGGTGTTAAGGATGCATATGCTAGCAAGAAGAAATAATTCTACGGCAAAATTCGCTGCAAGTAATGATCATCATTCTCAGGAAAATTTATAAGTTATGGCTCTTTTTGCTCTTAGTATGTCTGAATTAGGTGATTTTATCAGTGAGCTGCTTAAAACCTGCGATTTTCTCGAGGATCACCAAGCTTTGGCACTGGAGATAGAGATAAGAGGCCCAGAATGCCTTGATCGCTGTCTAACTAGGCTAAATAGTCTTCTGGATGATCCTCGAATAAAGCAGATACCAATTAATCAAAGGAGTAGCTATGAGAGAAGGATAAAGGAGAGAATAAAGCTGGCAATGGAGTGGAAGAGAAGACTTGAGAATCCTCAAGTGAGTTTAACTCTTTTTCCCGGAAAAATCTCCTCCTTTGAAGGAGAGGAGGTAGAATTAAGGGTAGAATTGATCAATGAAAACCCAATTCCCCTCGATGTAACAGAGCTAAAACCATCAGATAATGCTGATGCAGTGGATTTTCAAAGTTTGCCACCGCTTCCACTTCAAATAGTTCCTTTTGGCCAGCTTAGCTGGCCTCTAAGAATAAAGCTCCTCAAATCAGGGACATTCGAACTCAGCTTATTAGCCACTATTAAAGCCTTAGAAAAACAGCTCAGACTTTCGGAAAAGGTAATCCTTGAGGTCAATCCTTATACAGCTGAGCTAAAAGTTGTCAGCGAGGCACCCAGCGAGATAAAGGCCGGAGAGGAGATCCCTGTTGTCGTGAAACTTGAGAATGAAGGAACATCTAGGCTGAGCGTTACTATAACAAATCCATTTGATGAGAAGAAAAGAGAGAAGTTAGAGCTACTTCCGGGAGATAGGAAAGATGTCGTGTTCTCCAGCACCTTGGCGCCTGGTTCCTATAAAATTGCCATCCCGCCCGTGGAGTACACAGATGAGAGAGGGGTATCTCATCAGATTGTGCTTAAAGAACTCAGCGTGAATGTGATAGAGCAGGTACAATCCCTCGAAAAGGAAAAAGGGGGAGAGAAGCCCGGTGAAGAGCTACCAATTGACATAGAGAGCCTTCTCAGCGGAATTGCCAAGCATATGATCGCGGCTTGGATTGGCAAGATAATTGGAGAGAAACATCCGGAGGTGAGGGAGTATCCCAAACCTGTTCTAGTCCAGAATGTCCCGTTTGAGAAGCTGGAGGATAAGACCGTCATATTAGAGGATCCCTCAGGTGTTATGATTGAGGATAAAGGCGATTATGTGCTTGTGAGAAGACCAAGGCGATCTGAGATCCTTCATTATATCAGTATGACAGCTGCACGTGAGCTTATGGGAGATTTCAGGTTGCAGGTGAGATCTGCTCTCTCCAGCTGGAGGCCGTGCGGGGATAGAGCAAAACCAAGCATCCGTGAGAAAAATCTCTCAAAAGATGCAATCAAGCGAATTCTTGATATTGCGAGAAAGAAAAACCCAAATATCACCCCCAAGATGTTGGATGAGGAGCTTCCAAAAAACTTTGTTGTGAGGTGCGAATATAGAGAGGGAAGAATTTTTAGGAGGGTAAGGCTAAAGGTATATGCAGGTGCTTATGCCCGCCTTGAGAACCTCTACTTCAATGGAGTTGATTATGCTCCCCTAACCCTCCGAGAGGCAGTTGAATCCCTAGGCCTAAGTAAGGTAGCATCGGAGAAAGCAGACTATGACATCATACTCCTGCTGGCTTCTCCCAACGGCTGGGATCCAAGTTCAATAGAGACAGCAAAAAAGCACATGGGAAGGCTCAGCGTAATTCTTATAAACTTGAAAACTGGAGAAGCATATTATAATGAGGAAAATTCCCTTGTCAGTCAGCTTGCTGACAAACTTGGCTTCATATCCGAGCCAGTTTTGCTGAACGAAGCTATAAAAAGACTTGACATGCTCCTTCTCAGGGGGGATATTGATTCGGATACCTATTTAAGAGAGATTTCAAAAATTACAAAGTTACACACTAAATCTTCTTAGCAGGTTCCTTACGCACTATTGTTCTGAGGATCGTCTCAAATTCTGCTCTTTTTGTCTCTATCTCCTCCTCGGTGACAACAAATTCCTCCATATATCGTCTTATGATGCTTCTGTAAATTTTAGTTGAAATTCTCCTCTCATCCAAGGCACGGGACGCCTCTCGCAACATCCATCTAGAAAGCTCTAGTTTGTATAGGGCATCCGCAACTTCTCCTGCTTTTGCTATTATCTGATCAGCTATTTCTCTCGGTATTCCATGGTTTATGAGCTCTTCAGCAATTTTGTCCTGTGATTCTGGCTTAGATGGAAGCTCTGGATCCAATGGTAAGAATATTATCCTTGGATTAACTTGAATTGAGATAGCTTTTGATTTTCTCCCATATAAAAGCCCTAGAACAAAGGCAGCCGGAATTGTTATTTTCTCCACATGCCGAAGGAGAAGCACCTCTTAAAAAACTTTTTCTATTTTATTAACTATTAACTAATTATCTTAAGGTCAATCTAAAGGATGAGAAACTCCTATTGTGTTCAAGGAGCCCTAACAGGTTTCAGCGAGCTTTGTTTTTCTTTCAAACCCTGACAAAATCCTTTCTAAAACTAATCGCTCACAAAAATCTATAGAGGAGAGAACTTCGCAAGAACCTTGCCAGCAGAAGGACAATTGTTAACAGCCTTTTTCACCAATTCCGAGACCGGTTCTCCCCTGAAAATCCTGATCGCAATCTCATCAAATATGTTAGCCCCTCTCTGAATTATATCTTTGATATTCACGTCTGTTGGCTGAATTTCCTTAATACAATTATTTATATTAATAAGTTCATTGAGATTATCTGTTATGCCCACTTTTCCTCTTCCACTATCTACGAGAAAATTAAATTTTAACTGTGGAAAGAGCTGTCCTGCTCTCTGAAAATTGCCAATAACATTCTCAGCGAGCTCAAAGAACAGAACCCCGAAGATCAACTCTTGGCGGTCCTTCACTCTCACGACAATGCTCTTATTCTCAAAATGTACATCTTTAACTCCCATTTTGAAAATCCAGTGCTTAAGTTGAGAGGGATCTGTCCTCATTAGGGCCTCTCCGAGCTCGTCGAATATTATCTTGGCTCTCTCCCTAGAGAAATCGAGAGAATCCCCAATGCTTAGAAGAGCTGCTAAAAACCCTGTGTTAATTTTAAATCCACCTGTCTCATACACGAGTTCTTGTAGCTTAGATTTTGTGTTGTGCATCCGTATGACCTCGGATACAGCCCCAACAAAGGGCTCTAGATAGTCCCTTCTTGGTCCGTAAAAAAGATCTTGGAGATAATCCGAGAGGCAGTCCCTAACAAATTTCGCCCCGGTCCAAGGATGAATTAGCCTAATAAAATCCGCTACTCTACCGCCGAGCTGGAGTACCTTATCCTCAGGTATGAGGACAACGCCGGAAACTTCGCTTAAATCATGCCGCTTGCCTGTGAAAAACTCCCTGTAGCCTTGTAATTCCTTAAGAAATTTCTTTTCTGCACCTTTATATAGATAATCAGCCTCTATCTTCAGTTTATTGATTCTTAGCGGAGTCAATGCCATTCCAATATCATGTAATGCAGTTGCGCAACGAAGAACCGCATAGCTCACCTGATCCAAGGGAGAAACTGATAGAAGTTCCTCAACTTTCATGAGGACATTACGGCAGTGAACGTGATCATGAAGAGCAAAGTAGGGGAACAATGCACGCTGTTGTCCAAGCATATATAGGGCAATTTCCTCGCACCGGGAGCACACATTAAACCAGAACTCATCCCTGATCAACTTGATCACCTACAGGTAAGCTCTCCTTTTGATATATGATATCAATTATTATATCAACTTTTCTAGTTTTATATATGTCATATACTCCACTTATATGTAAATGAGTACGTGCATGAATAGGTATACCCTGTCTCCCTACCTCCGTCTTTTCACCGTTTCTCGTGGTATAGACAGGTCCTCTTCCGATATTGGTGATGATAACCTGGCGTGCATCATTGGAAATCTCAAACCAAACATGCTCCCTTGATGTGCAGTCCGTTTCATCTGCTCCGCATCCCCACCTGCAGCGAGTGCCGGTGAATAAAAAATACTTCTTATTCTTGGTCTTTATAGCAAGACAATGAGCTGGACCAAGATCGGGGGGATCCTTCCCGCCGGGAGGTGGGGCGTATCTTCCAAGGATGAACGGAAAATCCTCCTTTTGAATCTCAAAGGTTTGACCATCCACAGATATTCTAATAGAAGAGACAGTCCTTTTTCCAGGCCCATATATTGCAATATAGTGGATAATATCTTCTCCAATTGAGCGGATACGGGAATTCCACCTTTCGATAAATCTCTGTATTCTCTGCTTCGTGCTTTCATCAAATTCCTTCTGCCTACTAAGCTCACTAATTAAAATATCTGTACCTTTAATTATATCTTGGACAATGCTATCAAGATTCATTATACCTTCTTCTCTCACAGATTTGTATATATTAATAAGGCGTCCCTTGAGTTTTCTGATATTTCCAAGAATTCTGCTGATAGACGTATCCATATGAATCTGATATGAAATTAGATCGAACTGATCGCTTGTCGATATCACTAGCATGATAATATAGCGATATTCTTTAAAGAATTCATTGTCCTGTATAATATGTTCTAGAATAGATTCTAAATCTTCTTTCCATTCTTCAATGGAGTTTTCTAACTTATTTTTGTCATCTGCTGAGATAACCTTGTCAGAATAATAGCTAATCTCTCCTATTCTACTTTCAATATCTTGGAGAAGCTTTTCGATATCTTTAAGGTGCTCACCAGCAGTTTTACTATCTATTAAAGTCTTTTTAATATTTTGTATCTTCTCCTTGATAACTAGTAATTCACCTTCCATTTCCGAATACATTTTAAATTCTTTAATTTTCAATTTTAAATTAGAAATATAGTTTCTGGTTTCATATATTGTTAACAATACTTCCCCTATTCCAAGTGCACCCATCTGGCTATCATGAGGATAAATTTAATAAAAAGCTTCTCTTCGAGGAGCTAGCCTTTGCTAAGGTACTAAAAAAATAATAGATATAAGCTACCTGCAAAGCAGGATGAGATAAATAAGATCAAAGATAACCTAACAAGGGCTGCTATGCAGGGTCTTGAGGCAAAGAGGGTGTTTTTAAGCGAGCTTCCTGAGAGAAAGCCCGAGGACTACGAGAGGTTCAGCAGGGAAGCTGAGAGGATAAATGAGAGGCTAAAGGCACAGAAAGAAGCTATTGACATGCTGATAAATTCCTTCAAATCTAGGGTGGAGGAGGAAGCTGAGAGAGTTAGGGAGAAGATAATGGAGAAGAAGAGGGAGAAATCTCACTAATCAGAAAACTTTATTTTTCCATTTTAAAGTTGCTTATGAGGGTCGTGTTCCTCGGAGTTGGCGAGGCCCTCGATGAGAATGAGGCAAACACCTCAATCCTGATAGAATCCAAAATGAATATACTGCTGGACTGCGGTTACAACATCCCCAACAACCTCTGGAGGTACAGAGATGACCCGGATTTTCTGGATGCAATCTACATAAGCCACTTCCATGCGGATCACTGCTTCGGCATCCCTCCTCTTCTCATGAGAATGTGGGAGGATGGAAGGAGGAAGAAGCTCCTTATAATGGGGCAGAGAGGGATAAAGGAGAGGGTTGAGCTTCTAATGAACCTTGGCTATGAGGGCTTTCTGGACAGGATGAATTATATAAAGTTTATTGAAGTTGATAACGGTGTCGAGCTCGATGGGATTTCCATAAGGACTGCCAGAACAGAGCACAGCTTAAAAAATCTGGCCATAAGAATAGATGTAGATGGAAAGATCATATGCTACAGCGGAGATGGAAAGATTACAAGCGATGTGATCAAGCTTTTTAGGAGGAGCAACCTAGCTATATGCGAGTGCTACTCGATAAAGCCCATTGTTCAAACACACTCATGCCTTGAGGATATGAGATTTGATGATGGTCCGGAGCTGATAGCACTAGTGCACATAAACAGGAGGGAAAGAGAGAAAATAAAGGAAACAGTAAGAGGAGAAAATCGCTTTATAGTTCCAAATCAATTTGATTCAATAGATCTTTAATTACAACAAGTATATAACTGAAAAGCTAGAATTTATAACCTTACTTATGAGAACACCCTATGAGCATCGAGATCGATCTTGTAAGGCCTGTTAACCCGGCTGGTGCCAGTTTTATCAAGTACCTCTGGGGGGCCATAGGAGCTAGAAACAGGACAATCCTGCAGGAGCACAAGAGGGATCTGAGCAGACTTTTGATGAAGTTAAGCTTCGCATTAGAGGACAAAATAGGGCCAAACAAGCTGATCACAGGAAAGGTTATTGTTGAGCTAAAGGATGGAAGGCCATACAAAGCAGTTGCAAGGAATCTTAGAGTTTGGCAGGAGACAGGATCGCTGGAGGGAGAGGTTACAGTTGAGCTGAGGGAATAATAAGATGAAACACAAAGCTTTTTCAATCAGCTTTCCATCCTTTCGAATGCTTCTCCTAAAACGGATATGATCACAGCCACAGAAGAGATTGCTAGAAGAACGATATGAACAGAAGATTATAAATATTCTCCTTCCTCAAATTACTGACAACTAAAGATCAATTTAGGGAAACATCAGACTTTCCAACTGGAAACAGTTATTTGCTCTCATCTAGGATCTTCCTTATCTCAGCAGGTTTTCTCACTATCTTGACTCCCATTCTATCAGCGAAATCAGCAACTTTCTTGGGTATAATCCCTGATCTGGAGTATATTATCAGGAGATCCGGTTTCCTTCCCCAGTTCTCCTCTATAACGCCGATCCCATTCTTCAGCTGCCTTACATCCTCTATCTTCGGCTTTATCGCTATATCTATGGATGCTAAAATGCCTCTCCCCTCTATCAGGATATCCGCTCCCGTTCCATCCCAGATGAAAACCTCATAATCTGGGGCATTCTTC
>NZ_RCOS01000071.1 GCF_003947435.1 Candidatus Methanodesulfokora washburnensis | reverse complement strand
ACAATGAGAGGGGGATATACACCGGCTTAAAGGAGGCAATGTACACTTACATGAGGTTCCTCGACATAAAAGAGGTGAGAGAGCTGAAAGGGGTGATTCTTGTGACGAATACAAAGTTCTCCGATCAGGCCATAGAGTTCTCAAGGTGTTATGGGCTGGATCTGCTGGGATGGAAATATCCTCCCGGAGAGGGGCTGGAGGTGAAAATAGAGAAGAGCAAGATGTATCCCATCACCGTGTTATCGGGTTTGATATCAGAGAGTGAGATAGCCGATCTGATCAAATCTGGGTTTGTCTCCACGAGGGATCTGATAGAGAGGAAAGCCGAAGTTGGAGATGATGCGATGAGGGTTATCAGGGGGCTATAGGGACGGGATAGGCTGTAATAACTTATTAGTTAAAAATAGCAAATCCTAGTATATTTAAACTTTAAATTAAAGTATTGCTGTGCTTGGAACTGATTCTCTTTCTCCAACTCCTCCCTCCTACAGAGCTGTACACATGGTAAAAAAGAGGGTTTTGATCCCATTGCTTGAAATTGGCGTCCCTCTACTGCTTCTTCTCTCCCTTCTAATTTTCCTCTTAATGTTCAATTATTATTCCCCTTTTCCATCATGTTATGAGGGAGATGAGGGGATAGCGGAAAGAAGGGCGAGGGAGTACTTCTCCCAGAAATATCCTTCAAGGCCGATTTCCTCCTTCTCGCTGATTATTTACGATATGGAAAATCCCCTATTCAAGCATCACTCTCTTTACTTTATAAAACTATATTTTACAAAATATACTATATGTTTCCCTAAAAGCACCATAATCGATTACTGGGTCCCCAACGATTCCGTTATAATTGCTGTAGGCAGGGATAAGAGGGCATTTGTCCTCCCGGATGAGTTCAACAGTGCAATAGTGAGGGAGGATATTGAGGTTAGCTGCGAGGAAAGAGCACTGGATATCGTGAGCTTCTACCTTTTTTGCGGAGGAAGAAAGCTGCTCTACAGCGCACGTGACATCCCCTGGAGCGAGGAACTCAGGGATGTTATTGAGGGACTTAAAGACACAGTAAAGCCCCCTCGCATATTAAAGAAGGATGATGGATATCTTCTTGAGCTCTTCTCATGGAGATGGGGGAGAAATGGAACTGTTGAGAGGTGGATTGTGGATATTAAGGAAAATGGGGTCATCAATGTGCTGGAGAAAACTGTTGTTGCTCAGATCCCAAAAAAGAGTTAAAAGTAACAAATATCATATCTGCAAAGAGAGCCTTCTTATTATCTCATCAACTAGAGATATAACCTCTTTCTTGGTAAGCTGTAATGGATCATCAACCTCGTAGTCCTTTAGCCACTTCACAAGCTTATCTTTTATGTCATGCTGTAGTTTCTCAACTGCTCCCCTGAAGTTTTTCTGTTCAAGCATCTTTTCAACTGCATCTATCTTGTTGTGGAGTGCCTTCCTCCTCTGGTCGGGGTTGTCAGTGAACCCTTATCTGGAATTGAATCTATTGCACCATGAAGTTTTTGAAGGGATTACGCAGGATCCAAATTTAAATATGTCCATTCCTGTTTTTCGTGATGATCTCTAAAAGAGCTGCTATCTTCCTCCTAGCTCTGGCTATGATAGGTCTAATTACATATTTCTATGCCGAGAAAAGGGGGATTGGAGGAAGTACAGGGATTCTTCTCCCCAGAAAAGAGCATCTGGAGAACATCTCTTCCTGTATTGGGGGAGGGAGGGAGATAGCCGAGGAGAGAGCGAAGGCTCTGCTCTCCAAAGATATTTATCTAAAAGATATAAAATATGAAATATATGTAGAAAGAAAATATATTCCACTTTTCAAATATCATATAATCTATCTAGTAAATGCTGAGGAGAAGGTACCCTACATGAAATGTCTTCCCCTCAGGGACTTTTTTATAGCTGTTGGGTGCGACAATGAGACCTTTTTGCTCCCCGATGAGTTCAATTACATTATAAAAAGGGAGAATATAACAGTAAACTCAAATGAGAAAGCACTTGAGGTTCTAAAGACATACATAAATTTCTCCCTATATGGGGCGAGGATCCTCAACAGTACATCCGAGATCCCGGGAATAAACTGTGGAAGGCATGCTGAGGTGGAGCTAAATAGGATAAGACCTCCTGAAGTGAAGCATGAGGAGGAAGGATATCTAATTCATTTCTTCTTGTGGAGGAAAGTGGGCGGCATTGTACTGGAAAAAGATTGCAGAAGACCTGCTGGCATTGCTGAGGAGCTCACTGTCAGGATGGAAAAGGATGGAGAGATCTCTGTTCTGGCTAGAAAACTGGTAATAAACGAGGGGATAGCAGTCGAGAAGATAAGAAAGATGAGAAAACCTTATCTATGCTTTAATAATATAACAGTAATGAAAAGATATACTCCCACTCTCCTCAAAAACTATACGCTTTACTCTGCCTACGGCGTTCTTGGCATGCAGTTGCTTCCTATAGGTGCTGTTGCGGTCAGCAATGATGGGAAGGCTTTTCTTCTGCCAGATATAAACTTAAACAACACATCTCCTCTCAACCTCACCTCGCTTCTAAATGAGTTTAATTACATTATAAAAAGGGAGAATATAACAGTAAACTCAAATGAGAAAGCACTTGAGGTTCTAAAGACATACATAAACTCCTCTTCCCTATCTAGGATGAGGATCCTCTATAACATATCCGATATACGCGGATTTGGGCTATGTATTGGCATCTGGGATGAAAAAATGTGCAACTTCTCATTGGATTACTGCAGAAGGCTGGAGGAGAGCTGCAGCTCGTCTGATAAGGGATGTCAAAATAAAGGGGAGAGATGCAGGGAGACATACAAAAAGCTGAGGGATCTCATAAGACCCCCCGAAATACGAGCTGATGAGAACGGTTACATAATCCACTTCTTCACGTGGGCTGAGCTGGGAGGATCTGTTGACGAATGGACTGTGAAAGTTGGAAGAGATGGCACAATTAGTGTGCTGAAAAAGGAGAGCGTAGGGGAAGTCGATGGCTACTTCTTAGTCTAGCCGCAGTTCCGGTCAAGCATTAGCTCCCATCTCTTCTCTTATCAAAAGAAAGTTTCAGAGCGGATGAAATAATTCCCCACATACTTGTAGATCTCTTAACACCTCCACTCGAGCACTTCATTGGCCGGTGCCCCATTTGGGCTTTTTCCATGCACTGAGCTTAAAGATGAGGCTCTGTACTCAAACACAACTGTGTCGAGGTCATGATGTTATTAGCAATAAACTTATGATGAGAGCTGTCTTTCAGTCCCGATCTGCAGCTCAGCCTGCATATTATTTCATCAATAAGCTCTATATGGCGTGCGAAAAAATTTAAAGGCAGATAACCACAATTTCTACAGTGATTCCACATGAGTGTAAAGGAGGGTCTGGAGAGAGGCAGAAGAAAGATTTCAATAATAAGAGTAGGGTGTCTCAATCATGCCCCCTAAATTCACATGTGTAAAGATTTTTTCTCTAGCTCTTCTGCTTATATTTTTGATATCCCTGCTTCTTCTCTATCTATTTAAAATTATAGCTCCTCTGGGGATATTCTTGATACCCCCGCTCCTCCTATGCTTATTTAAAATTATGTATGCAATGAGGAGAGTAGCTATAAAAAAGAAAGTGCTGATGTTGTCAGGAGTTGGAATCGTTCTGCTTGCTTTGTGTTTATTTAATATATACTATGTAAGCTATGAGGGGGAGAAAGGGATAGCTGAGAGGAGGGCAAGAGAATTCTTTTTCTGGAAATATTTTCCGGAGACAATCCTTCCTTATGCAGTATCCATTCATGAGAAGAGTTGTTCCTTCTTCCGATATCACTCCCTCTATTCAGCAGGTGGATATATCGGGGGCTTTTTACCCCCTCAAGGTGAAGCCGTGATCGCTGTTGGTCGGGATGGAGAAGCATTCTTATTACCGGATGAATTCAATAAGGTGATAGAAAGAGAAAAGGTCAAAGTTAATTCAGAGAAGGAAGCATTAGAAGTTATAATGGCTTATCTCAATTGTTCGATTGTGTATGGAGAAATAAAAATACTGTACAATGCATCAGATATACCCAAACCCTGCTTGGATGAGGAATGGTGCTCTAAACATAAAGAAGAATGTGAAAAAGAAATTAAAAGATACGAAGAACTCAGGGGAATAATTACACCTCCCAAGATATATTTAGAAAATGAAACTTATACTTTAGATTTCTTTACATGGGCAAACATAGGCGGGGTAGTTGAAAAATGGAGAATAAAAGTTGAGAGAGATGGCACTGTCAATATCTTGGACAGAAAGGTAATAGCTAATCATATAGGCTGTTACTTTGAGTTAGCATGAAAATTTAATGATTTGCTGATGAGCTAGCTGAACATGCAAGCTTAGCCTCTGAATTATCTCGTTAACCAAGGATATCACTTCATCCTCGGTAAGCTGGAGCGTATTCTCGACCTTATAGTCAACAAGCCATTTCATTAATTCATCTTTTATATGCTGTAGTTTCTTAACTTGTTTAAATTTGTAAACTTAATCTTCGAATTATCTCATCAACTAAGGAGATCACCGCATTCTTGGTGAGCTGCTCTGGATTTTCAATTTCATAATCAACAAGCCATTTTTCTAGTTTATCCCTGATGTCATGATCTAATTTCTCAACTGCACCTTTAAAGTTCTTCTTCTCCAACATCTTCTCTACTGCATTTATTTTATTATGAAGAGCGTTCCTGCGTTGATCTGGATTATTAATGAAGCCATAGTCTGGAATAGAGTCTATTGCATCATGAAGAAGTTTTGTATTTGGATTTATTTCTAATACCGTTATGTTTTCATGCTGAATAGTGATCTTCGATACATTTTCTGGGAACGGGATAGGAAATACGAACCCTGTTATATTTGTTTCAATAACTCCATATGGTTCTATTAGTAGGTAGAAAGCCACATCAAAATCTATTCTCTCCACCTCCCTCCCGTTCCAATCCGTGGCTATTATGGAATAGTTTCCAGGTATTGGATATTCTATTGTTCTATTTTCAAGGTAGTAGAGTTTCATCACATTTATTGTTCCATTTTTATATACTATCCCACCAATGAGAAGAACATTCGGATCTGCCTGATTAACTCTAAATCTTCTGAATAAGTTACTATATGTTTCATTGCATACCCAAACTGGTCTTCCATCCCAGTAGTTATAACTTCGTTTTGGCGGAGCATAGCCCATGAAACAAAGTCCATTGATTATATCCCGCCTTTCCTCAACCCAATAGCCACTTGCTGGATTTCCTGGTGGACTTACATCGTATTCTTCTGTGCTTTCCCAGTGAGGTGGCAACCAGACCCATCGAGGGAGATTTAATCCGTAAGTATGTGCAATTTCATGAGCTGTAACTGTCCAGTACTCATTTGTAACCAAGACGGCACTCTTTGTTATTGATGGATTTGAAAGGCCAACCGCATTGATATGGTGATATGGGAAATAAGCGTCGGAAACTACCCCAACAGCCCTATCACCAGCTCCTAATATCCACTTCCAATACGCAAGACGAACTAAATCATAGGTTAGACCGATACCTGGAATAGGATTTCCATAATAATCCACTAGTATTTCATTTATAAACTCGCTCTCTGCAACGGGATAAGTGGCTCTTATAAATATTCCACTATGTTCTGCTGTGTCTCTGAATTCCTCAGGAGTTGGTGCTCCATAGTTAGCTGGCCACATACTATTCACCCTGAAATAGGAAATATGCAGGCCTCTTGTATCCTTTACAGTCACGATCGTTTCATTCTGATTATTTGCCTCACTAATCTCTTTTATTCTATTGAAAGGATCAACTATAGCAGTTATTCTCTGATCTCCAGTAATTCTGGGAGTCACATAGAAAATTATCCTGTTGTCCTGCCTTAATCCCGATACACTTTTACTCTCACTGTACGTTACTCCTTCAAATGTCAGGTTCACATCTATCGTTGCGTTGTCACTTAAGTTCTCAAATCCCTCTACATAGACGAACACGGCTGTCTTCTTTCCCTGCACTAGATCCATCTTTCCATCGTTATTTATGTCCACATCGTACACCACCTGAACTGGCACTATATTGGAAATCCACAGATCTACATGTGTGGCGAGCATTTGTGCATATTCGATTTCATTTCTTAAGAGCCTCTGCTGGGGCTCTCCCAATCCCCACCAGTATGCGACAAACGGCCATTCGATTGTCATCATGGTTGCGAGCACTGTGCCAGCTCCATACTTGTACTCGATATATATCGGGTAACCAGCATGATCCACGATTATTATCCTTGCATTCTCGGGCAGGTTGGTAAAATAGCCATGCGCTGAGTAATACCAGTTTGCCAGAATATCATCCGTGAGGCCCTTGACAATCGGATGCGTCGGGTCAACGATATGCGGATTTTGGGTTAAATGCCCCCCGTAA
>NZ_RCOS01000070.1 GCF_003947435.1 Candidatus Methanodesulfokora washburnensis | reverse complement strand
TGCTATCATGAATATCAGGGTTATTACCATAAGATCTCTTGCTATCCTCTGGTTTGTGCCAAAAACTATCGGAAACGGGCCTATTACAAGGACTCCTCCTCCTTCTACCTTTCCTCCCTCTCTCAAGCTATGCAGAAAGAGGAGCAACATACCCACTGTTATCAGGAAAAAGGCAGCTATAATCAGAAGAAATGTTAGGACAGCTATCTCCATCTCACTTATTGATTCTTTCTCCCTTAAAAATCTTATGATCAGTTGAGAGTTCTCCGATGAAGCTTAAAATTCTAGAAAAATAAATGCAATTTTCTTTCCTTATATTAAAGTATTAGATTGAGCCGAAGATATATTCCAATAAAGCCAATCTCTCCGCGATCCTTATGCAAAATATTTTTAAAGAAGGATGAAAGTGCCGGCATCTGATGATAGATCCCGTCCTCAGCTTCGCTATATCTATAGCCTTACTCATAGGACTTCTGATAGCGAAGCAGGAAGTTCATATAGCTGTCCTGGCCTCAGCAATATCATTTGGAGTCCTAACGCTTGGAATATCGTTTCTTGAATCAACTTTCAGGGGTATATTCTCGAGAAGCACTCTCTCCCTCATAACAGCTTTCTCATCTGCCCTCTTTCTCTCATATATGATGAAGGTAAGTGGGATACTTGATAGAATCACAAATTTTGCCGTCAGCTTGGGCCCCAGGTTTGCCTCTATATTCATTCCAATCCTGATAGGTCTCATACCGATGCCTGGAGGAGCGCTGGTATCAGCAATGATGATGAAGGAGCACTATATGGAGAAGCAGAAGTTAGATAGCGACTTTGCTACTTTCATAAATTACTGGTTCAGACATGTAACTATACCAGTATGGCCTATATTCCAATCTATAATAATAGCATCAGTGATTCTCAAGACATCTGTAGTTAGGATAATAGAGGCCACATATCCTGCTGCTATAGCATCGTATGTTGCTGGTCTTCTCCTCTTTGCCTTGGGGATCAGGAAATTCAGCAGCTCATTTGAAAGAGAGAAGGTTAGCTACAGAGCTTTGATGAATCTCTGGCCCTTCTTGATTTTAGTGATCCTCATCTTCATAATCAGACTCTCAGTAGATCTATCTCTCCTTATATCCGCATTAATAGTGACCATATATACCAGGCCCTCGAAAAAGGAGGTAAAAGAGGGGCTGAAATTTGCCCTCTCCTTCAAGATATTAGCTGTGGTAGTTGCTGTGACTATGTTCACTCAATATGTGTACGATAGTAACGCTGCTCTAGCTCTATACAACTTCATGGTATCGAGGAGCATACCAGCTCTCTCGCTCTGCTTTCTGATAACCTTCATAATAGGGATAACAACTGCTGGAGAATACGTTTACACAGGCACAGCATTCCCATTGCTGAGCGAGATAATAGGAACTTCCTCTAATATAAAGGATATCTTTCTGCTGATAAGCTATACTGGTGGCTATCTCGGAGTTATGCTCTCTCCAGTTCATCTATGCCTTGTTCTAACGTTGGAGTATTATAAGGCGAGGTATTCCGGAGTGTACAAGTACTTAGTGCCTGCAGTGGCCATAAGCTTGATCCTCACTATCCTTATATCCCTACTGTAGCTCGTCCTAGGATGAATATAGTAAATCAAGTCTTTCTGGAGAATTTTTCGAGAGATCTAATGAATATCATTCAATAGCTCTAAGCTTAACAGCAAGTTTAATATCCTAGATAAGAGGAAAGCGAGGGTGAATTCGTGAGCTTAAGATCTTTAATTTCAATTTACATAGTTGTGTCATTTGGACTTGCTCTTATCTTGGATCTAATTCTCTACAACTCATTAATGACAGGAGGCCCTTATAATCCCCAGAATGCCCTTATGAGCAGCTTGGCTGCAATGGTATGGGGTCTCCTGAGGATGTATGCTCCCACTGCTGCAACAGCTTTATGTCTGCATCTCGAAGGACGAAGCATCAGGGAATCCATTAAAAGATATGTAAATTTCAGCAGGAGGACGATAAAGCACTTTCTTCTAGCCCCTCTTATAGTATATCTTGCATTTGGAATATTCCTCCTGCTATCGGCAGTTCTTGGCGTGCTATCCATCGAGAAATTTGTGAGAATAGCCGTAAAGGAAAGCGGAGGGCTTATAAATGAGGATTTTGCGAGGATTTTACTAATAGCACAGCTTATTGTTGGCTATCCAGCGGCTATCACGATAAACTCCATATATGCCCTGGGTGAGGAGATAGGATGGAGGGGCTATCTCTTCGACCTCATGGGCAGAAAAGATGACCTCAGGAGCACTGTTGTTATAGGATTCATATGGGGCCTCTGGCACTCAACAGCCATAGTTCTGCTAGGGCACAACTATCCCTCTATTAGAGCTGCTGGAATTCCCCTCTTCACCATCATGTGCATAGTTTTCACAACATCCATGCTCAGACTCACAGCCATATCCTCAAGCATCCTTCCTGCTGTCTCCCTTCACGGAGCTATAAATGCGATATGGGGAATGACGTTGTTCGTTGCCTTTCCCGGCGAGATGGTACCAAATTCCTTGGATGAGATCTATGGAGGTCTTGGATTAATTGGAATATTTTCATGGTTGATAACAGCAGCGATAGTGCTTCTAGCTACAAAAAAGAGATGAACAGAAAACATTCATCAAGATTTTTATATAACTTCTTTCTTTAAGGAAGGATGGAAAGCAAGCAGAAACTGAGAAGGGAGTTCATAGAGCTCCTAAGGACAGATGAGGAGTTTAGACTGGCAGTTAGAGGGCTAGTAGGACTAGATGAAATATTAAGCAGGCTTGAGAATATTGAAAAGAGGATAGAGGAGCATTCAAAAGTAATAGAGGAGCATTCAAAGGCGATAAAGACCCTATCGGAGAGAGTTGAGGAACTTGCTGTTGCAATCGGGGAGCTAAAGGTTGCAGTTGGGTTCCTTGGGAGGAGGTGGGGAACGGATCTTGAGAAGACTATCCTGAGAATATACAAACATGCTCTTCAGGAGAGGGGAATAGAGCCGGGAGAAGTGCAGAAGTTCACATACAAGGACATAGATGGCAGATATTGCAGAAAGGGCACGAGGCTCGACCTAGATGTTTATATACATGATGAAAAAACATACTTCATAGAAGTTAAATCTCATGCGCAGCTAGATGATGTCGAGTGGTTCAAGGAGAAATCCGAGATAGTTAAGAAAATACTGAGCAGAGAGCCTGAGAAGCTTATCCTGGTTGCTGTTAATCTGGACAGAGATGCTTATGAGAGGGCGAGGGAACTGGGGATTGATACAATATATGGCGGATTAGTAGAGTAGTCATAAGATAGAAATATTTATAAAGGAATTAAAATAAGCGTCAATTTTATTAAAAAGAACTCATAGTTCTGCTCCATAACCAGTTCATGGGGATGAACCTGTGCACTTTACGATAGTAGGCGATTTTCCAAGCTTTATGACTCCTGTCATAGATATACCGCTGAAAAAGCTGGAGAAGGTGGCTGATAAAGGCATTTTACCGCTGTGACATCTCCTCAGTTTAGCCATGACAGGTTTCACGGCTGCTAAATGCTCATCAACCGATGAAGTTCACTGGGATCCACCTTTCCGAGAACAGCGAATCTAATCAGGATTTTTGAGATTCAAGCAGGATTATGCAGTTGTTATTTTTACAAGCTGTTTCTAAACGAAAAGAATTTAAGGAAGTGCACTGAATTTCTGTAGATAATATGATGATGATTTCCAAGGCAACAAAATTTGCTATCCTCCTTCTTGTGATGATTCCGACAATTCTGGTTTACTCTCCAGATCTTAGCGGCAAAAACATAGTGCCACTTCCGGGGAAGGGATTTTACCTGCAGACAGGCCTGATAGATCTGCATGATGGAGCTGATGTAAAGATACCATGGCCCGGGTTCTCCCTCCATGTGCTGAAGGTGAACACCTCTCATGGCATGGGATATGCTCTTGTCAGAATGGATGGCCCAGGAGGAGCAGTTGCCTACATGAACATCTCAAGAGGGTTTGTGTTCAACGGAAGTCAGTATGGCAGCACCGGAAGTTTATATGTAATAATCACCGGAGATGTCAGAATAAGGGTGGGAGATCACCGGGGGATCCCTTACTTCAGAGTCGTGGACAGCAGCAATAACTGGATAAAACTGCCTGATAGAATACTTGCAAACATAACATCAGCTAATTTCACGGCAAATGCCACAACAGATGAGATAGCTTCATCCTACCCTTATTTCATTGCAAAGACAGGGGCGGCTGCTAGGCTTAACTCAACCACCTATCCTGTGAGAGCATGGGGTGTCTGGAATGTCTCTGGGGACTCAAGAGGATATGCATACATATGGTCCCCTGAGATATTCCCTTGGTTCAATGGGAGCGTTGTCTCCTATTTTCTCCCCAGTTATGACCAGATATATGTGTTCGGCTCATTTGAGAAGGCAGCTGAAGCAGTGGAGCTGCCATGCACATCAATTCTCAACTCGCCTTATTTTACAGTATTCTCTGCAGTTGATGCTAACAGCGCCAGGACGTACTTTCAATCACCTGCATTCTCACCGACTGGAAATGTGATAGTTGGAGGACCATTTGTCAATTATCTCAGTGCCAATGCTGCTTCATCATCGGGAGTTAGCTTTACAAAGGATAAGATGATCGTGAATGGATCTGTTTACGAGAGCAAATGGCAGAAGACAGATTATGCAATCATACTGCTGAAGAATGGGAGGATATATGCCATGGGAACACATAGGTATGGGACAAAAGCTGCCCTTCTTCTTTTATCGGAGAAGCCAGTTTTCAATTCCTACATTATTATTAAGTGGGAGGACTTAAACGGAAATGCGGATGTCGAGAGGAATGAGATAACCTTGATTGCCAAGGTCTGACATTAAGTAAATTTATATCTTAATTTACAATGCTTTTATCAAGAAGCATTGATAAAAGTTATTAAGTTGATCTAGAAGTTTCTTACCACCTACTAATTTTGAGAAGTTCAAGGAAGACCTACAGAAATAATTTAAAAATGCTAAAGAGCTTTATATAGAAATTGCTGTGTAAATTTAGCGTTGATTGGAGGAAGGCTTCTCATAGGCATTCTAGTGGGTTTTGTCCTGAACTCCCTCCTAGAGAGCGCACTTCCAGTGATCGGCAACTTTATCGCAGGATTCGTGGCTGGGTATATTGCAATCAGACCTATAAGGGGATTAATAGCAGGTTTTATCTCGGGAATACTAAAAGGCCTGATAATTGGACTTATCTTCGCTTTTGCCTTTCGATTGATATCTTTCATCCTGCCCTTTTTGGCACCATTTTTCGAAATGCTACAATATGTCTCTTTAATAGGTTTTGTCTCAGAGAGCCTGAGAAGCGCCCTGTTAAGCGCTATTGGTGGATTTATAGGCGGATTAATACGATCAAAGTATCCTTTATACATCCCCAAGATGAGGAGGTAGCGTTATTTTCGAGCGACTAAAGAATTTATTCGTAATATTTAATCGAATAATGTGAATTATTTCCCGAATAAATTTCCCCCTTAAAGGGTAAACTTTTAATTATAGTTTCCCCCTATATGGTACAATGGATCTGAAAAGATACATGCTAACTAAGAAGGAGAGCATAAGGGATCTGAGAGTTGAGAACAGAGATATAGAGGCTAAGGAGAACAAAAACTTCATAATATCGGTGATAGGGCCGAGAAGAGCTGGAAAAACCTACTTTCTTTACAACTTGATCGGAAGAAGAGAGCTCAGCGATGAGGACTTTGTCTTCCTGAACTTCGAGGAGCCTATAGAGATTAAGGAGCTCGATGAAGCAATAATTTCACATTATGAAATATATGGAAGGGAGCCTTCTTATATATTCTTGGATGAAATTCAGGGACTCAGAGACTGGGAGAGGCATGTTTACTCCCTTTATGAGAGAAAGAGGTATTACATCTTTGTCACCGGGTCATCGTCCAAGCTCTTGGGAAGGGAGATATCAACTCAGCTCAGGGGGAGGGCTCTACCTCTCTACGTATTTCCATTTTCAATATCTGAGGTATTAAGAATAAATGGAATAAAGATAAGAAAGCACTACAGCTCATATGATGTGGCTAAAGTTAGGCATATCCTATCCTCATGTCTGAGGAGGGGATTCTTTCCAGATATAGTTCTCGGAAACGTGGATCCTCTTAGGTTCTTCAGGGAATACATAGACCTCGTAATTTACAAGGACATAATAGAGAGGTTTGGTATAAGGAATAGACATGCGCTGGAGTTCTTCCTGAGGTCCTGCATTTCCTCCAATGCCTCCACATTCTCTGTGCACAAGGTTTTCAATTCTTTGAAATCTCAGGGAGAGAAAATCAGCAAGAAAACCCTGTATGCATTTCAGAGGATTGTTGAGGATGTGAACTTTGGCTTCTTCCTGAAGAAATTCGGGTGGAGCAGGAGGAAAATAGAGTTGAGCATGCCAAAATTTTACCTAGTTGACAACGGAATTTACTCCTTCATGGAGCGAGAGGAACTTGGTAAGCTTCTTGAGAACGTTGTGTTCCTCGAGCTCCTGAAGAGAGGGCTTTTTCCGAATGAAAACATATTTTACCTCAGCTTCAGAGGATATGAGGTGGACTTCTTGGTGAAGGAAGGGGGAATAAAACTGATGCAGGTCACTTATGCCTCAGGAAGGGATGAGATAGATAAAAAGGATGTTGAGGCCTTGATAAAGGCTGGAAGCATATTTAAATCGAATGAGCTGCTTTTTGTGACATGGGACTATGAGGATGAGCTCCTTCACGAGAACAGGAGGATAAGGCTTGTGCCGCTTCGGAAATGGGTTTCAGAAATTTGATGTGTACATTCCATGTTTTATCTAGAAAGTTTAGTCAAGAGTGCTCCTGTTGAACACCCTGGCCGATAAGAACGTAAATATTGTTGTGAGCAGCAGGAGCACTGAAAGGCTTACATATATGGGCAGCGATGAGATCCCAGTCATGAAGTATCTTGTCAGGTCCACGGAGTACGTAAGCGGATTTATGTAAAATATAGGCTTCACGACAGCTGGGAGGTTGTTTATTGGGTAGAAAGCACCGCTCAGGAATATCAAGGGGAATATGAGGATATTTGCTATCAGCTGAAAGCCCTCAGGACTCCTCATCTTTGATGCTATTGCTATTCCCAAGCTGTTGAACATTAGTGAAGTTATAAAGCACGATCCAAGTGCAAAGAGAAGTCCTTCTATTTTCAGCGATGGCACAATAGCATACATTAATATTATTATTAAAAATGATTGAATAACTGATGTTATTGAATCCCCTAGGGCTCTGCCCAGTATTGCATAAGTCCTGGATGCAGGAGCGACCAGAACTTCCTTCAGAAAGCCGAACTCCTTGTCCCATATCACTGATATTCCCCCTATGAAGCTTGAGGAGAAAGCCGTCATCACAGCTATTCCAGGCGCTAGAAAAGCAAGGTAGTCAACTCCTATCGCTGCTGACATCCCCCTCATAGAGGCGCTGAATCCCATCCCGAGGAAAAGGAAGAACATCAGCGGATTTATTATTGTGCCTAGAACCCTTGATCTAGCCCTAAAATATCTTCTCAACTGCCTGTACAGCATGGCATAAACTATGTTTCTCTCATTCATTCAGATCACCTCATCCTGTGCCTCATCCTGATTCCCTCTCTCCAATCGGCCTCCTCATCCCTTATCTCTCTTCCCGTGTAGTGAAGGAATACATCGCTCAGCGAGGGCTGGGTGTACTTTATCTCCTCTATTCTAATTCCCATCATGCTTGCTGCCTCAAAGACTGTTGGTATAACCTTGGAGGCATTGTTAACGCTGAGAGCTAAGACCCCATTCAGCTCCCTGTGACTTATTATCATTCCATTATTTTGAAGTCCTTCTAGCAGTCTTGCAGCACTGCTGTGATCCCCAACCCTTATGTAGATTACATCCCCTCCAATTTCCTGCTTCAGCTCATCAGGGCTACCAATTGCCACTATTTTTCCATGATCTATTATAGCTACCCTGTCGCAGAGCCTTTCAGCTTCCTCTATGTAGTGAGTGGTGAGAAAAACGGTGACTCCTGCCTCTTCCCTGAGCCTCTCCACGTACTCCCATATCTTCGCCCTGGTCTGGGGATCTAATCCTATTGTCGGCTCATCCAGAAAGAGTATCTCAGGCTTGTGCATAAGGCCTCTTGCTATCTCAAGCCTCCTTATCATCCCTCCACTGTAATTCTTGACCTCAACATCCCTGAACTTGGTGAGCTCGGCAAACTCCAAGCTCTCCTCAACCCTTCTCCTCAGCTCCTCTCCTTTCAGCCCATATATCAGGCCATGTATGTAGAGATTTTCCCATCCAGTGAGGTTCCTGTCCACAGAGGGATCCTGAAAGACTATTCCTATCTTTTCCCTGACCCTCACGGGATCTTCAACCACATTATAGCCGGCAACATATGCCTCACCGCTTGTCGGCCTCATTAAAGTCACCAGTATGTTTATCGTTGTGGTCTTTCCAGCTCCATTTGGCCCTAGAAATCCGAATATCTCTCCCTTTCTCACATCAAAGCTTATCCCATCGACAGCTGTCAAGTTGCCGAACTTCTTAACCAGATTCCTGACTGAGATGGCACTCATCTTACATCACCCAGTATCCTGCTGAGATCTTGGATAAGCCTCCAGAATGCCCTTTTCACCTCATCCCTCTGCTCCTCCGTCATCCTGTCGTACTTCGAGGCAAGCTCCTCGAGAAGAGGAAATATATCATGAGGGACCATCTTTTTCACTATCTTCATCCTACCAGCTTTCTCCATGAAGCACCTAAGCTTATCCTCATTTTCCTCAAGATACCTGATCCCCTCCTCTGTTATACTATAGATAGTCCTCTTTCCAGCTTTCCCCGATCTCACAAATCCCTTGTTCTCCAGAAATTGAAGAGTAGGATAAACAATTCCAGGACTTGGGGGATTACCTCCAAGCACATCCCCTATCCTCTTCATGATCTCATATCCATGAAGAGGCTCCTCTTTTATTGCATCAAGCACTAGAAGCCTGAAGAAACCCTTAACGGGAGGCTTGTGAAACATGATATCTACCGATACATCTGAAGACACACTTTGTATAAAAACCTTTTGTGGAGCATTAAGGGACTCAAGCCTAGCAAGAAGTCAGAGGCATAGTTCTACATGTAACACATAAAGGTATCTTTTGAGCTACCTATTACATAAAATATAAATATACGCTGATACAGTAGCCACAGGGTTAATGGTATGTTCAAGGGATTTTTATCAATAAAGCAGCTGCCACATCTCAAATGTGAAACAGGGTTAAAAGCCAGACTTTTACTGGAAAATGACGAGGCTGTAGAGGGCTGTGGCTTTGGAGCTAAAGGTGTTAAAGTGGGCGAGGTTGTCTTCTCAACAAGTATGACGGGATATACAGAGGCCTTGACGGATCCAAGCTATGCAGGTCAGATACTGGTTTGGACGCACCCCATGGTTGGTTGTTATGGTGTTCCAGCAGAAGATCATAGCTATTGTGGTGTTCCACTGAATTATGAATCAGATAGGATCCAAGTTGATGGCTTTATCGTAGCAGAGCTTCCACCGCCCAACCACCACCTTAGTGTTTGTGATTTGAACAAATGGCTTGCAAAAAGCAATATACCGGGAATGTACAGAGTTGATACTAGGGCACTTGTCAAGAAAATTAGAGAGAGAGGAGTTATGATGGGCGTTCTAGCGGTATTCAGTGAAAGAGATGAAGTAGGATGGGATGTTCTGGAGAAGAAGCTAAGAACTGCTGAAAGATATGACTCAAAGGACTTCACATGCAGGGTCTCACCAAAGACCGCTGTGGTACATGAGCCCCTGTCAAAGCCTGTGGCAACGATATCAGTCTTGGACTGTGGATTAAAGTATGGAATTTTAAGGTGGCTTCTGAGATATGGATTTAGAATAGTTAGATTTCCCTGCTGGGCCAGACCGGATCAGCTATTGGATGGTTTTCAGGGTATAGTAATAAGCAATGGACCCGGAAATCCAGCACTCCTGGTAAATCAGATAAAGACCGTGAGGGAAGTAGCGGAGTCAGGAGTACCCGTACTTGGAATATGCCTTGGGATGCAGTTGCTATCCATTGCGTTTGGTGCAGAGACATATAAGTTGAGATATGGCCACAGAGGACCAAACAAAGGAGTTGTTGATATGACCACGGGTAGAAGTTACATAACTACGCAAAATCATGGTTATGCAGTTGATGAGCAAAGCCTTAACGAGGCAGCTTTTATGCTATGGTTCAAAAATATAGATGATAAATCTGTTGAAGGGGTTATACATAAAAAACTGCCTATCATTGCAACACAGTTTCATCCGGAGGGTGGAGCAGGGCCTCATGACACAGCGTGGGTTTTTGAACTATTCAAAAAACTGGTGCAGAACCATGGAAACAGTTAGAAAGGTTCTTGTCATAGGTTCCGGTCCCATCAAGATCGCCGAGGCAGCAGAATTCGATTACAGTGGTAACCAGGCACTAAAAGCACTGAAGGAGGAGGATATTGAGGCTATATTAATAAATCCAAATATAGCAACTATTCAAACTAGTTATAAGTTTGCCGAAAAGATCTACTTGGTGCCGCTTAGGCCAGAGTTCGTGGCTAGGGTGATAGAGGCTGAGAGGCCTGATGGAATCATGATTGGGTTTGGTGGGCAGACAGCATTAACTATTGGTGTAAAGCTACATGATAATGGTATTTTGAATAAGTATGATATCAAAGTTCTAGGAACACCCATAGAGGGCATTAGGAGGGCTCTGTCTAGATCTTTATTCAGGGAGACTATGACCAAGAATGGTATACCAGTACCTCCAAGCAGCGCCGCTACCTCAATAGATGGAGCTCTAGAAATTGCCGAGAAGATAGGCTATCCTGTCATGGTTAGAGTAAGCTTTAACTTAGGAGGAGCTGGGAGTTTTGTTGCATGGGGGAAAGAAGAGCTTGTAAAGAGACTTAGAGCTGCATTTTCCCAGTCCGAAGTCGGAGAAGTTCTCATTGAGAAATATCTGCATCACTGGAAGGAAATAGAATTTGAAATTGTCAGGGATTCCCATGACAATGCGGCTGCAGTTGCATGCCTCGAGAACTTGGATCCCATGGGCGTCCACACAGGAGAATCGGTGGTAGTTGCACCCTGCCAAACTCTCACAGACTTTGAATATCAGCTCTCAAGAAATTTGTCTATAGCTACAGGGAGAGCGATTTTTCTAGTTGGTGAGGGCAATGTTCAGGTAGCCCTAAACCCTCAGAATAGCGAGGAAGTTTATGTGATCGAGACAAATCCAAGGATGTCGAGGAGTAGTGCTTTAGCCAGTAAAGCAACTGGATACCCTCTAGCTTACATAGCTGCGAAACTTGCCCTCGGTTATAAGCTATATGAAGTCCTGAATAGGGTTACGGGCAGGACATCTGCATGCTTTGAGCCAAGCTTGGACTACATTACTGTAAAGATATCCAGATGGGACCTGGATAAGTTCTCCTGCATAGATAGATCCCTAGGGACTGAGATGAAGAGTGTTGGTGAGGTCATGGCGGTGGGCAGGACATTTCTAGAGGCTGTGCAGAAAGGCCTGAGAATGCTCGACATAGGAGAGCCGGGTCTGGTAGGTGGGGAGATATATGAAGATGATTCCATCTCACTCAATTATGTCTTGGAGAAGATACAGAGGAGAGAACCCTACTGGCCTATTTGGATAGCTAAAGCAATGAAATATAATGTTGATATCGATACACTCTACAATATGACGGGCATTGACAAACATTTTCTAAAGCAGATAAAGATTGCAGTACAATTCTATGAAAATTTAAAGAGACTTAGAAAGCATCCCAGCAAAGTGAATGAAGATCTGCTCAAGCAGTTAATCGCCGAAGGAAAGAGGATGGGGTTCAGCGATGAGCAGCTGGCAAATGCCCTAGGTGTTGATGTAGACAGGCTTAGAAGGATGAGGAAAGAATTCAGCATAATACCTGTAGTCAAGCAGATAGATACGCTTGCGGCCGAATGGCCCGCCCAGACAAACTATCTCTATATGACATACAATGGCTGGGAACATGATGTAAGCTCGGTAAGCGAAAAGCCCAAAATAGTTGTACTTGGCGCTGGAGGTTTTAGAATTGGCGTAAGTGTGGAGTTTGACTGGAGCACTGTGGCGTTCGCTGATGAAGCGAGAATGCTAAATTACAAAGTTGTAGTGGTTAATTGCAATCCCGAGACCGTCTCAACGGACTGGGACATGAATGAAAGATTGTATTTTGATGAAATAACTATGGAGAGAGTCCTAGATATATGCGAGTTTGAGAGACCTTTTGGCGTTGTCGCATTCCTAGGTGGGCAAGTATCAAACAATATTGCATGGGAATTAGAAAAGAGAGGTGTCAGATTGCTGGGCACAGCCGGTTACAGTGTTCACAGGGCTGAAAACAGGGTGCTTTTCAGCAAGTTACTGGATGAGCTCGGGATAAAGCAGCCTCCATGGACAGAAGCATCAAACATCGATGAAATTCTGAAGTTCACTGAAGAGGTAGGCTTTCCTGTGCTTGTGAGACCAAGCTATGTGCTTAGCGGTTCTGCTATGGGTATTGCATGGAGCAGGAAGGATCTCTTGGACTATATAACTAAGGCCACTAAGATATCACCGAAATATCCTGCAGTTGTGTCAAAGTTCATTAATGACGCAATAGAGTTTGAGATAGATGCTGTAGGAGACGGCAGGACAGCTATAGGAACTATTATCGAGCACATTGAGCATACTGGAGTGCATAGTGGTGACGCAACTATGTCAATACCGTTCAGAACCCTGCCTAAAGAGGCAGCTAAAAGGGCCTGCGAGATAGCCATGAGGTTGAATGAGGTTCTGAAAATCAAAGGTCCCTACAATCTGCAGATGCTTTACAGGGATGGTGAGGTGCTTGTCATCGAGCTTAATCTAAGAGCCAGTAGATCGATGCCGTTTACCAGCAAGGTCACAGGATACAGCTTGATGAGAGCTGCTGCTGAGGCCTCGCTTATGGATAAACTAAGCAGTGTACCATTTGTAGGGAAGTTTAACTTGCTACTACCGAATTGGTTTGGAGTAAAGTCACCACAGTTCTCATGGACCAGACTTAGAGGTGCATATCCATTCTTAGGACCTGAAATGAGAAGTGTAGGTGAGGCATCGGCTCTTGCCAGTACATTTGAAGAATCGCTGGTACTAAGTTGGCTTAGTGTTTCAGGAAATAGGTTGCCATCTAGAAATAGCCATATTCTTATCTATAATCCATTGAAGAATAATATAGCTGAATTAAATGAGGCTACACGTATACTTATCAATGCAGATTATAAAGTTATTACAATAGAAGGCATGGAGGTTAAAGGCGCAGATGCACTTCCTGAGGCCAAGATCCTTGAAAACCTTGTGAATAACAAGGTGGATATGATCGTTACCACGGGTTATGCGCCGGAAAAAGACTATAAGATCAGACGTTATGGTGCTGATTTAGCAATACCGCTAGTTTTGGATCATAGACTGGGGCTAGAATTGGCAAGAGCTCTGACCAAGCTTGACATAAATAAAATTGAAATCAAAGAGATGAAGAAGTTCTGGAGAAACATAACAGATATAACTGTGACTATTTAAGTGCTCCTAGGAGGCTTTTTAAAATATGCGAACTATACGTACTCCTCTTAAGCCAGGTTTTAACAACAGTTATTCCAATTCTATAAAGGAAATTACGGGCACTCTAAGCTCCTCCTCAAGTTTCGCGCACATCTTTCTGAGAGATATAACCGTAAATATCCCTGAAACATTAGCTTTAGCCTTATTACAGAGGTTTATCAGCGCTTTTATCGTTGCACCGGTTCTTATTATATCATCTGCTAGGAGCACGTAATCCCCTCTTTTTATCGTGTTCTTGGGCAGGTAGATGTACCGGTACATCCCGGAGTTGAAGACCTGCTTTATCTCTATGAACTCCCTTACACCTATCTCCTTCGTTTTCTTGGCTACTGCGACTTCTTTGCCAAGTATAGAAGCTATCTGGTATGCCACAGGTATTCCGTCTGTCTCAAATGTTAGCACCTTATCCACCTTCACGGAGTTTATCCTCTCATATTCTGAGAGAATGATATATTTTAAGAGAACTGGGTCATATATTATAAGGCTGTTATTTAACACACCGAATTCATCAAATATAATTCTATTCTTTACTTCCATTATCAAGTATTTCTTCTTGAATATATTGAGAATCAAGCGGGCTGTCTCAAGGCTCGGGATAACATGCCCATTGACATACCTACTCAAGGCGGTCGGTGGCATGTTCAGCATGGATGAGAGTTCGTTGTATGACATCGTCTTCTTTAGTATCCTCAGAGCTTCAATTGAATGGAGCCTATAGGCTAGCTCCTCAAACTTTTTCATGGACTCAGGCCCCTGTAATCACTAGAGATTCTCAGATATAAAGCTGTAGTGAAGCCATAAAATGCCTAGTTTAAGCTCCCTTATTTGCCATAAATACCGAAAACCCTTTTTGTTTATCTCTGCATATAGAATCTTTTCCTTCTCTTAGAGAATCTGCGTCAACTAGAATTAAGGGAGAATTCCCTCCTGAATTTCCTATGAGGTTTCTCTATCTCATTAAGGTGCTTCAGGCTAAGCTCTCTCAGTTTTCTGAAGGATTCTTCCCTTCTTACCCGAATGACTTCATTAATAATTTTAAAAATGCATGCTTCTGCTTAGTAACCAAGACATGATTGTATATTATTATCAAAAAAGTCATTTTGTACTATATATAAGAAAAAGAAGGTAGGAGACAGCAATTCCTATGGACATGAGTATGAGGAAAGGTTCAACTATCGTTGAAAGCCAGAAATTAGAGTAAGGGTTCGGCGAATAAGGACCAGGAGGATTAGCAAGCATATAAAGATTAGCTGCGGCTGTAGCTCCCAGCATTCCTATAAGGGACAACCAACCAAATGCCGAGGCTAGCTTTGAGCGTACATCAGCTAGGTATATCAGGAGAAGCATAACACCCCATAGTACAACTATTATATGCCAATGGCCTATGTTGTAAGAGAGCTCTGCCCAATCCCAAAGCTCGTTTCTGAACTCAGGATTAAAGAATATAGGTTTTCTCAGGCTGATAGCAACAATAGCGCCTGGCAGAGCTATGAAGGCCCATGTCCAGATGTTGCCCAGCCTAAGTCCCCAGAAAAGAAGACTCTTTGGCTCTTTGAAGCTCTCCTTAAGTCCATAGCCATGCATTAGGAATGAAAGGATGAGCGTTGAAGCTATTAAGATCAGGGCGGCTGGAGTTATTATGAGATGGGCTATCTTCCCGAAGAACCAAACAGAATATGATGCTAAAGCCATTACAAGCTCCCCAAAAATTACTAAAAGTATAGATATTTTGGCTAATTTTCCGTTCAAATTTGCCAGTTTTCCATCCAGAATCCCTATTCTGTATATGCCTATTAAGAATGTCATTGTAGTAGCTAGAGCAACCATCGTATGGAGATGGCCGGTCATTGCCCTCCAAATCTCATTATCCTCACCGAGATCTGGATTGAATCTTGCTAATATCTTCGCTCTCTCGAAGCCCTCAGCCACCTCTGAGTTAATGTAGCTGCTTCCCACATAAGCTCCTATGGCTCCTCCACCTAACAGGAGTATTAATGCGACTATTAAAGCTAGATCAAGCATCTTAGACGGTTTAAATCTCAAAAGAGTTAATAAACCAGAGGAGAATAGAATTGCGAGACCGGAGATGAAGAGACCATGCCAGAAGAATGTTCTGCTGATGTAAGAGTAAACTATTGCCCCTGTTACAGTGAAAATAGTTCCTATTAAGGTTATGTTCAGAAGATCCACCCCTACTACGTCTTTTCTCATCGAGCCGAATGCTGCCAACATTCCATAAAGAAGGACAGCAAACAAAGCATGGTAATAGTGAGCTACTCTCGCCAAGAAGAACTTTGCTCCCTCCTCATCTTTACTTATTATTTCTGCTGCATTAACTTCTGGATTGAATCTTGCCCCTGGAAGGTCTGTTGGCAGACCTATTGATGCTCTCAGCCCTCTGAAGGGAGGTGATAGCAGGACTCCCCAGCCAATTAAGAGCACAGCTAAGGTTATAGCAAGGATCATGTGAACCCTTACTGGATCCGTATCAACTCCTCCCATACAAATATATGCCTGCAGCTATTAGGAATGCGGAGAGGAATAGCAAGGGATGCAGTAGGAATATCACAGTCTCAATAGGAAGAATTGGTTTTTGAGTCATTAAGGCAGCTAGAGCTAGACCACCTATGGATATTAACAGGCCACCTAATCCTATTAAGCTTGCAGCCGGAGGAGCTCTCTTCTTTACAACCATTATGAAGGGAAGAAATATTATTATCAGGCCAGAAATCGAGTGCAGAGCTACCTCAGCTCCTGTGAATACAGGTTTATAAAAGAGCTGACCCATTGCCATGAGAAACAGCATTAATATTATGAAGATAACATATTCCCTCCAGTGATCCTTTCCAAGGATCCCCGCTGCCATGAAAGCTGGATAAAGAGCTCCAATATATGGAGTTATCGGAAGGGAAAGAGCATCTAGCTTTAAGAGAGCCAAGGCAGCTGATATTATGAGAAATGCGAGAGCCGCTATTGACCACATTGCATAAGATATCTCTTTCCTCTTGAAGTATCTATAGAGAGAAATTGAGAGCAACAAAAGGGAGGAAAGAAATGTTAATAGTTCCTCTCCTGGGAACACAATCTCACCTAGAGATTCTAGAGGGATGGAAAAGATAATTAAGTACCCTAACATGTTAGGCATATGGGAAGTAAAGAGCCGCTTGGGATGATATTTAGAGTAAAAAATAGGGAATGTAAAGTCTCCAGATTACTTAAGGAGAATGGAGTGATGGAGTTCAAGATAATAGGAATCAAGCCTTACAATGATAAGATGATTCATGCTGTTGAGATCCATGAAGGAAATATCACCAAGATTAAGATGTTAGAATCCGAGGGATGTGAGTTATGCAGACTTCTCTCATCGGATAAAGCCTTTCTGATTTCAGCAAAAGTTGAAGATGATAACATGAGATGTGAGGTAATCTTATCAAGCAGACAGGCTTTCAGAAAAATTTCATCAGTTTTAAGGACATATAATGGATTTAAGATAATCTCTATTGTCAAAGGAGCTCCAATGCTCACTAAGAGGCAGGAAGAAGCTCTTATAGCTGCCGTGAGGATGGGATACTTTGATATCCCTAGGAGGATAAAAACTAAGGAATTGGCTAAGATGCTCGGGATAAGTCAAGCTAGCCTCACTGAGACTCTGAGAAAAGCAATGAAGAAGTTGATAATGGAGCACTATAGGGATCTATTGGTTGGAGAAAGATGATTCTTTTATTTTGATCACGAACTTGAGCTCTCAAATATATAAATATTTTTGTGAAAGTAGGTGTGCCTACTGGCAGGACAGAGACAGATACATAATTTTGTGTATTAACATCGAGAGAAATGTGAAATCCAAGATCACCAAGAGATCTCTGAGCTGCCTCTACTCCCATCCTGGTGTAGATCTTCTTATGAGAGCCCCCTGAGAAAGCGCTATTTTTCTAGGATCAAGCCATATTTCTCAAGTTTTTCGAAATGTTTATAGTTTCTAGTGAGCAGCTTCATTTTCTTGGCTATAGCTGTAGCACCTATTATGAGGTCTGCATCGCTCACGATCTCCCCTCTTGACCTCAGCTTCTCATAGAGCTCACAGTACTTCAATATTACACTATTATCTAATCCTATTATATCAAAGGATTCCTCCAGAAGCCTCTTCGCCTCTTCTCTCTCCTCCTCGGAAATCCCCCTGAGATACTCCAGAGCTGTAAGAACTGATATAGCATCGCCCAGCCTTTTTCCTTCTCTCAGGGAATCTATTAGAGCATCTGTGTCAACGAGAATCAAGGGAAAACTCCCTCCTGAATTTCCTATGGGATTCTTCTATCTCATTAAGGTGCTTCAGGCTGAGCTCTCTCAGTTTTCTGAAGGATTCCTCCCTTCTTACCCGAATGACTTCATTAATAAGATCGTTTAGAAAGCTGCTCCACTCCCTCTCACCTTTAAACTTCTCAAGCCTCTCCTTTATCTCTCTCTTCACGGGTATTGTTGTGTATGTCATCACGTAATTTTTTGTTAATCACTATATAACCATTGCGGAATTGCCATAATGATTGCTTGAATGAGCCTGCAACTCTTGGATATGCAGTAAAGTACTTAGTCAGAAAATAATATATTATTAGCAAAGAGGAAACTCATAAATAATGTAACACAGGAATCTCAGCTGAGGAAAGAGTTTTTGATCACAAGTTCTGAGTTCATAAGATGCACATATAAATAATGGGACACTACTACTTGTGATGAGCGTAGAAGTAAGAGTATACGTGACTCTCAGGGAGAAGCTCGGATGGAAGAGTAAAATGGTGGGCTTGAAAAGAGAAAGGATGAAGTTTTCAGAGCTTCTTGATGAATTGAAAGATCTGAAAAAAGTGCTCGAGGATTTTGGATATGAGAATTTCATGATATTGCTTAACGGGAGGAACATAAGGCTTCTCAACTGGCTGGATACAGAGATCAAGGAAGGTGATTTCATAGACATCTTTCCACCAGCCGGAGGAGGATAACAGGATTTGTTTTCGACTGCTGAAGTAAATAATCTCCACAAGAGTTCTAAAGGCGGAATCATATATCTATTCAGAGTAAATTGCTTCTGCTGTTATTTCTCAGATAGGACAGTAGGAGAGATAGTGGAGATAGGGACAGTGTGCACAGGAGGGATTATTACCCCAGCAGTCTGCTTCATTGCTTAAGGTGAGACTGCAGTAGTTTTGAAGCGTACAGTCGAGACAAGATGGCATATACGTGAAGAGGAGCCTGAAGAACATCCTAAGGTAAGGACCTCTCCACAGGTCTATCAGCTTGCTATTCCTTATGTTGCCAAGCACTACTTCCCTTATTTTTCTCTTCACACCAAACAGCTTTGTAGACCAATTTCTGGAGTAATAGATGCAGGGAGCCACAGCACCATCACATCTGATGAACAAAGCCCTATTTGACGCAAAGGGACATCTTCTCATTGTAGTAGGCATCAAGCTGGGCTGAACAACTCTTATCCCTGTCTCAAAGTATTTAAGAGCTGCCTTCTCCAGCTCTTTCCGCAGCTTCTCCCTGCACTCAGCAGAATTCATGCATTCAAGCTCCTCATGACCTCCGGGGTAGCTTATGTAGTAACTGAACATTATTTCATGAACACCGAAAGCCCTTGCATACTCCAAGGCCTTGCTTACCTCACCAATGTTAAGCTTGTTTACCGTGAATATCGACTTTATCTCAGGTTTTACGCCTCCATTTTGTAATTTCAGATTCCTAAGTTTCTCAAGTCCCTTGGAAACTGCGGAAAAGTCTCCCATCCTCCTTATCTGGCTGTAAAGCTTTACATCAAATGCATCAATGCTGACAAACACCTCATCTATCTCAAGGCTCACCAGATCCTCCGCTATTTCAAAAAGCCTAGATCCATTTGTGTTTAGCACAACATAAAAGCCATAATCCTTCATCTTCCTCAACATATCCATTATATCCGGATGAACTGTTGGCTCTCCCCATCCGGACAGAATAATCTTTTTCACGCCAGAGTTTGATGCCTCCTCAAGCAAATGAGTGAAAAGATCCAAGTCCATTGTACATCCTCTGAACCCAATTGCTGCATTTCTGAAACAATGTACACAGTTGTAATTGCACTCTGTTGACACCTCTACCACAAGTTCTCTGGGATGAGAGCTTGGATCCAGCTGAATTAACCAATCGCTGAATTTCAACATGTTTTCCATGCGAATCCCTTCTGGGCAATAAATTTATTAGTAAGACCTTTAAAATTTTCGAGGGTGTACCCCATGGCTGTTGGAGGATACATGGGGCAGATCCTTAGAGTGAACTTGACAGAAGGAAAGGTCTCAAAGGAGCCCCTTCCGCCTGAGGATGTCCTAAGGAAGTGGATTGGCGGCAGAGGACTTGGAGTCTACCTGATGTTGAAGGAGGTAAATCCAAAGGTCGATCCACTCAGCCCTGAAAACAAGGCTATAGTGGCCACAGGGCCTCTCACAGGCGTTACAGGGATACCCTCTGCTGGAAGGTGGTGCTCTGTAACAAAAGCACCCCTCACGGGCACGATTCATGATTCCCACAGTGGAGGAAAGGCGGGTCCTGAGCTTAAATTCGCCGGATTTGATGCCGTGATAATAGAGGGAGCATCGGATCATCCTGTCTACCTCTGGATTCATGATGGAAAAGCTGAGCTCAGGGATGCCAAGCATCTCTGGGGAAAGGACACTCACGCGACAACTGACTCAATAAAGGAGGAACTGGCTCCCGCTATAGGAAAGGATGAGGCTAAGGAGATAAAGGTGATAACAATAGGGCCGGCTGGAGAGAACCTTTCGAAAATAGCATGTCTCATAAACGACAAGAGCAGAGCTGCTGGTAGAGGAGGACATGGTGCTGTCTGGGGATCCAAGAAATTCAAAGCTATAGCAATAAGGGGCCATATGGTGCCAAAAGTTGCAAAGGAGGACAAACTTGAGGAGATATCCGAGAAATCCATGGATATAATAAAGAAATCCCCTGTCACATCACAATCACTGCCAAAATATGGAACTGCCGTTCTCATAAACATAATAAATGCTCACGGGGCTCTTCCAACGAGGAACTTCAGAACAGGAGTGTTTCCAACAGCAGAAAAGATAAGCGGAGAGAGGATAGCTGAGGAGATAGTGGACTGGAAGAAGCAGGAGGAGGAAATCTGCTGGGGCTGCCCGATGGGGTGTGCTAGGTACAGCAGAATAGACAAACCTCCATTCACAGGAGAAGGAGGAGGCCCTGAATACGAGACTGACTGGGCCTTCGGAGCTCAGACAGGGACAGATGATCTAGCTGCTATAACAAAGGCGAACTTTCTCTGCAATGAGCTGGGTTTGGACACGATATCAATGGGCCACACAATAGGCACGCTAATGGAGCTTGTTGAGCTCGGGAAAGTTCCTGAGGAGAAGTTAAGAGGATTAAAAGTGACCTGGGGGAACGGTGAAGCATTAGTTGAGCTGACTTGGCGCACTGCCTACAGATCTGGTATAGGGGATGATCTGGCTGAGGGAGCACTAAGGTTGGCAAAGAAGTACAATGCACCAGAGCTTGCAATGGTTGTGAGAGGACAGGAGTTGCCTGCTTATGATCCAAGAGGAGTGCAGGGACATGGACTGGCATATGCAACTAGCAACAGAGGTGGATGCCACCTTAGAGCTTATCTGATAGCTCCCGAGGTCCTTGGAGTTCCGGAGCTTATAGACAGGTTTGCAACTGCAGGAAAGGGAAGATGGGTCAAGAACTTCCAAGATGTTTTTGCAACATTAGACAGCCTAGTGGTATGCAAGTTTGTGACATTTGCCTACTGGACTGATGTGATGGCAGAGCAGCTATCTGTTGTGACCGGATGGGATATATCACCTGCTGAGTTTGAGAAAATAGGAGAGAGAATATACAACGCTGAAAGAGCCTTCAATATAATGTCCTTCGGTGATGGTGAGGAGTATGACACACTGCCAAAGAGATTGTTAGAGGAGCCGATGCCAGAAGGACCTTCAAAGGGATATACTGTTAAGCTGAGCGAGATGCTGCCTGAATACTACAAGGAGAGAGGGTGGATAAGAGGAAGACCCACAAGGGCAAAACTAGAGGAGCTTGACCTGAAGTGGGTCAGTGATATGCTGGAGAAAGAGGGGCTCCTCTACGGTTGATACCCCTTTTTATTTTTTATCATTAGATTTTCTGAGAGATAACAGTTATTGCCTTGCTCGGGCACATCGCTAAACATGCAGGCATCAAGCCCTCGTCTCTAAGAGGTTTGCATAAATCGCATTTAGCAGGAGCTCCTTCTGGACCTATACCCAGCTTAAATACGCGGAAGGGGCATGCATAGACGCAATCCAAGCATTTATTGCACTTTGAGTAGTCTATGTAGATTACTCCATCCTCCCCTCTTATTATCGCATCTTTCTTGCATATCTTCATGCACGGGGCATCACTACAATGAAAGCATGATACCGGTCTTTCAATCCCTATCTTAGTTTTTCTGGATTTCACAAGGGATTTTCCATCATGAACGAAGCTGCATACTCTCTCGCAGGTCTCGCAATCGATGCATTTCGTGTAGTCTATCATCTTCAGCAATTTACCCAGCTTGCCGCACTTCTCAGGATCAACTAAAAGGAACTCGCACATCTCATCTTGCTTCATATCAATCACCCAAGAGCTTACCTGTTGATATAAGCTCGTCTATTGTTCTTGCTGCGAATAAACCATGTTCAACAGCTCTTCCCACTTTAGATGGCCCTGTTGCCACATCCCCTGCGGCAAATATGTTTGTTCCGGGGATTCTGAAGCTTTGATCCACTGTTATGCGTCCATCCTCTCCAACATATTTGGCTAGATCACCTGATAGAGGGTGTGTGGGTCTTTCTCCCACCGCAATCACAATGGTATCTGCCTCCAAGGAGAACTCGCTTCCCGGTATTGGCACCGGTTTTGGCCTGCCTGTTTCATCAGGTTCACCAAGTTTCATCCTCTGGAACCTCACCTCTCTTGCTATATCATCCTCAGCTATTATGCTCACCGGAGCTGCCAGCTCAATCCACTTGACGCCCATTCCTATCAGCCTGTTTATCTCAAATTCTCCGGCAGGAGCCTCTTTTTTAGTTCTTCTGTAGACTAGATAAACCTCCTGAGCACCTCTGAGCAGGCTCTCTTCTGCAGCATCTATGGCACTGAGCCCGCCTCCTATCACAACAACTCTCCCCAGCTTGGGCAGGCTTCCCTCTGCCAAATGCATGTCATGAAGATGTAGGTCTAGAAGAAACCTGAGGGCAGATATAACATTACTGGAGTTTTCTCCGGCTATATTCAGCTTGTATGATCTCCATGTACCCGTTGCTATTAGGACAGCGTTGTATTCATTGCACAGCTCATGCAGATCTTTCCTTGTTTTTGATAACTCATCGCCCTCCTCATAATTCTCCCCGGAGCAGACCTTAACTGAGAGGTTGAACTTCACTCCGAAATTTTCCTCCAGATCCTTCACTCCCTCCTGTATGTTTTCTAGGGGTATCCTATATTTAGGTATGACGAAGGCCATGAGCCCTCCTGCCATCGGCAGCTTATCATATACATCCACTTCATATCCTCTGCATACCAGATATCCTGTGGCTGAGAGACCAGCAGGACCAGCTCCCACTACAGCGATTTTAAAACCTGTCCTGCTTGTTCTTTTATTACAGAGAAATGCATACTTCATTAAACCACCTCTATCCGAAATCATTATCAACGCAAAATCCATGTCTATCTAAAATACCTTTTTATTTAAAATGCAAGAATTCTAATAGAAAATAAAGCTATATTAGCTGCACTATTCATGAAAATTTTCAGTAAAACTAATATACTGAAATTAAATTTAACAGAAATTCTTATTGCTTAAGATCCCTGTTAGCAACGATTTATTTATATTGGATCACCTCAAGAAAAACTTGAATGCCTAGTAAGCTCACGCTCTTCGCACAGCTCTCCTCCAGATGCAGTATAGGATGTGCCTTGTGTCCATGGAAGGAGTTTCTAGACGGATCGGAGCTGGATATAACAAAATTCATCGATCTTCTCGATTCTAATAAGTTTGAGAGAGTTGTGATCACATGTCCTTGGAGCGATAGGCTGGAGGAATTCTCAAAAGAGGTGAGAAAAAGAGACATTAGTCTTGTATACCTGCTTCACTCGAGGTCTGTCAGACTGACAAAAAATCTTCTGAACGCAGATGAACTCTTCTTTCTCGTGGACTATGCTGAGGATATGGAGAAAATGAGGGATTGTGTAATGATATTACTATCCCACGGATATGAGAGGATAAACTTCATAATGCAGCTCATTCCTGGAGTAAACGACTCAGATCTCCAGTCAATTTTATCCACATGCAATAAATGGGGCTTGAGATTCTGGATCTCATCTCCAATCTTTAAATGCGATTCCAGCCTCAGACTTGAGAGGATGCTTAAGGCAAAGCTTAGTCAAAAATCCTTCTGTCTTCTCGGAGCTTTTTCAGCGACACCGGCTCTTGTGGGGGAGTCTCCTCTCTTCCTGATGGAGAGCAAAAGGGAGGAGTGCAATATACTCTTTCTAAATCCAGATGGACTTATAAGATGTCCTATGTCTCCAAATGTAATATCAGATATTCCAGACAGCATGAACTGCCCTATCAAGAGGAGAAATCCTTTTCTTCTCATCACAAGGATTTATCTGATAACCTCTAAGGGGGCTGAATTCGATGAAAGAGATCTCATGCTGCTGGATCTGATAGACAGGATGAAATCAATAAGAGGAGCTGCGAGACAATTGGGAATTCCTATATCAACGGCATGTGAGAGGATAAAAGCGATGGAGGATAGCATAGGAACTAGTTTAACCAGAACCTGTAGAGGAGGACATGAGAGAGGAAGCACTGTGCTCACGGAGGATGGGAGAAGAATAGTCGAAGAATACAGGAGGATAAAGATAAGGGAGAGAAGAGTGAAGTTTTAGGCCTTGCGGAGTAAGACATACTGGGATCTTGTCTCTATTCCCATTTTTCTCGCCCTTGTTGCATCTATTATGATCTCTCCTTTATTCTCCATTTCCTTTCTCTCCTCATTGTTGAGATCCAATTCTGCCGTGCAGAGATATTCAGCTACTTGAAGATATGCGGAAAAATGTCTAGTTTTCATCAGCATGGGATCTCCAGTTGCTATGCCGACCTCATATACCTCTACCATCAACCCTCTCTGTACACCTCCCCCTTAATCTTCTTCTCAGCAATCCCCTTTAGGAGGGATATAGCATGTATTATGGCTTCTGGCCTGGGAGGACAGCCCGGAACATATAGATCGACTGGAATAATATTTTCAACTCCTCCTCTAGTGGAATAGCTGTCGTAAAATATCCCACCACTACACGCACAAGAGCCTATTGCGACGACCACTTTCGGATGGGGCACTGCCTCATATGCTCTTCTTACAGCCTCTGCTGCTTTCACCGTCACAGGACCTGTGACCAAGATTACATCAGCATGTCTAGGTGATCCGACAAGCTTGACCCCGAGCCTTTCCACATCATGGAATGGCGTTAGAACATCGAGTATCTCTATATCACAGCCATTACAGCTACCAGTGTTCAAGTGAAACACCCATATAGATCTTTTATCCATAAGATCACCTCCTTGCTAGGGATTCCAGACCTGCACTCACTTTTTCCCTACACTCAGGGCATAAGTTCAGCTTCTCCACTTCCATTCCCTTTTTCTCTATCTCCTCCTTTACTTTTTTAAGCTCCCTTTCCGTGGCAAAGAATCTGCCGCAGATCTCACATCTCACCATTTTGAGTTCCAAGATCTGATACAAATCAATTTTCTCATCAGAGGAAAGCTCAAAATCTTCCGTAATTTTTATGGCTTTTTCTGGGCATACCTCTCCGCATCTAGCACAAAATATGCACCTTCCTGTGAAAAGAGATATCCTTCTGAATCCATCTTTCTCCTCCACTGTTATTGCATTGGGAGGACAGACTGATGCACATGCTCCACATCCAATGCAGAGATTGAAGTCTATTTTAGGCCTTCCTCTGAATCCAGGAGGAACCTCCGGTGCCACAAATGGATAGGGCCTCGTGACAACTCCTGTTTCAACTGCCATCTTTACAACTTTTCTCACAGTCTCCCCCTCCCTACAAGCTCCTCAAGCCTGTATCTCCTGCCTTCCTTCAGCACAATGCATCTATCGGTGCAAGAGAAGCAGGGATCTATGCTCCCTATTATCAGAGGGGCATCTGCTATCAAGTTGCCCTTTAACATCAGTGGTAGGGCTGGAAGGTTGTTGTATGTGGGCGATCTCACCCTCCACCTGTATACCTTGTTGTCCCTTCCTGTTATCACGAAGTGAATATCCTCTCCTCTTGGTGCCTCTCCCGCAGCTATAGACCTGATCAAAGGAGGTACATCCCTTGTTTCAGCCATTATCGGTCCCTTTGGCATTTCTCCAGCGATTTGTTCGAGAATAGAGATTGATTCCTTGATCTCCTCCAGCCTGACCATCACCCTAGATAGCACATCACCCTCCATGTACACTGGAACTCTGAAGGAGAGCTCCCCATATGCCTCATATGGGCTGTCCCTCCTCACATCTATGTCAATGCCGCTTGCCCTAGCAACAGGCCCAACAACACACATCTTTCTTGCATCCTGCCTTCCAAGAACTCCTATTCCCTCACACCTTCTTATAAGCAACCTGTTTTCCATAAGCATACTTACATACTCCTCTATATCTTTTTTAGAACTCTTGAGGAAATCCAGTGCAGCAATGTTGTCTATATCTCTCCTCACTCCTCCAACTAAGTTCATCCCGTATGTTTTCCTGTTTCCGGATATCCTTTCCGCAAGCCTCATGAAATTCTCCCTCAGCCTCCATGCATGCATGAATCCTGTGTCAAATCCTGCCATGTGACACACAACACCAACGAGAAGAAGGTGACTGTGAATTCTCTCCAGCTCCAGCATGAAGCTCCTTATCCATTTGGCCCTCTCAGGAACATCTATCCCTGCTGCTCTCTCAACTGCATTGCAATAGAGAGTGCTGTGGATGAAGCCGCATATACCGCATATCCTCTCAGCTATAAAAGGTATTTGATTGTAGGTAAGCCTTCCCTCCGCCACCTTCTCCACTCCTCTGTGGACCAGAAAGCCCACATATTCGGCATCTATTATCTCCTCTCCTCTTACATAGAGCCTGAAGGATTCCGGCTCGTGAAGAGCCGGATGATATGGACCTATGGGAAGCCCTTCGGCCTCTAAATCTGCTTTCTCAACAGGTCTGTACCTATAATCGAAGTCCTTTCTCAGAGGATGAAGATCCTCCGGCCAGTTTTCAGGAAGGATAAGCTTTCTCTTTTGCGGCAATCCTCTTATTTTTATCCCAACAAGTTCCATTGCCTCTTTCTCAGCCCATTCCACACCAGGAACAATATCTGTCAGGGTATCATGCTCCGGCATCTCAGAAGATAGTTTTGTTGTGAGAAGTACGTATCCGCGATCCTTTAGAAAGAGGATATAAGTATGAGAGAAGCAGGAGTTTATGGGCCTCTCATCCACAGCAACAGATGTGGAGAACCTAGCTCCAGCATCAACAAGCTCCTTCATCTTATCCCTGAGAGATCCCGGATCAACCTCAAGAAAGGAATAAATTTGGCTTCTCATCATCCTACACCTCCCAGAAATTCTTCTATTATGTGGAGAATAGGAATGGGGTAGAGGCCAGCCGCAATGGATATGGTAGATGAGATTACAGGAATTATCCAAGCCGAAAAGGACGATTTTTCAGCTAACATTTTTCCTAGACCTTTTTCCATTGCACTGTAGGAGAGCACTGAGAATGATACAAAGGTCGAGATCAGGTATAAAACTGCAACTGAGACATCCCTTACCACAGAAGTTAGTATTCCAAGTTCGCTCAGGAATATTCCGGCTGGTGGACATCCTCCAAGCAGTATAAATGACAGGACAAGAGAAAATGCTACTGATGGTGGAACTCCACCCATTTTATTTGATCTCTCAACTCCTCCCCAAGAGAGGAAAGCTGCAGACTTCAGGAGACCGTGGTTGAACACATGGAATATGGAGAACATTATTCCAATTCCCCCTGCTCCAAGGCCAATGCAGGCAATTCCCATGTTCTCCACAGAGCTGTATGCGAGAAGTCTCTTCATGTTGACCTGTCTTATCATGGCAATCGAGCCGAATATAGCCGAAATTATCCCAAAAAACATCAATAGAGAGGATACTATTCCAGAAGGAGAGAGGAGGTAAAACCTAGCTATTGCAAGGAAGGAGCAGTTTATCAGCACACCAGATAGAACCGAGCTCACTGGAGTGGGAGCTTCAGAATAAGCATCTGGAAGCCACCAGTGGAATGGGAAGAGCCCTGCTTTTACGCCATATCCCGCTATCAGGAAAATTACAGCTGTTTCCAGTACTCTTCCATCCAGAACACTTTTGTTCCTCATGAGCTCAGTCCAGAGTATTCCTGATTCACCTATTTTTTCTAGAGCATTTACATAGAGCATTACAGTTCCGAAGAGGGCAATGGAGAGACCCACTGTGCATAAAAGCACGTACTTCCATCCTGCCTCAAGGGATGTTGGATCCCCTCTCAGTGCAACGAGAAAGACCGATGATAGTGTTGTGGCCTCGACGAACACCCATATCAGAAATATGTTGTTTGATATGCATACAGAGAGCATTGTAAAGTCGAAGAGCTGGAGAAGGAAGTAGTACGTCCTGTGCTTCTTTTCATCCAAATTCATATAATATGGAGAGTAAACTGATGCAAGGAAAACTATTAGAGAGATCAGAAATGCTACAAGAGCACCTAGTCCGTCCAGAATCACCTCTCCTGACAGGAACGATTCGGGCTCAGCCCTTACTGAGATTAAAGCAGTTGTTGATAAAACAAGGGATATAAAAGAGGACAGAATACAGCATATCTCCCTGGGTCTTCTCCCAAGAACTAGAGATATAAGACTGCCAGCAAGAGGAGACAACAATATCAAGATGGGGATCATATTCACCACCTCAACAAAGATAGCTTGAATGTATCGAGAGTTCCTACGACACGCTTCAGCTGTATGGCCATGTAAAGCAGTATTACAACAGCGGCTATGGCATCAGTGAGAATTCCTATCTCCACTGTCATAGGAGATCTGTATGCAAGACTTGCCAAGAAGAGATGCACTCCATTCTCCATGTGACAAAGGCACAGGACTTGCTTCAGTGCACACTTTCTAGAGAGCATCCCAAATATTCCTATCATAAAGAGGACTAGGGATATTGGAATCGAGGATGGAAATCTGCTCTCAGCTGAGGGAAAAACAAAAGGAGCTACGAGGAAAAGGGATATTATTATGGCTCCCTCGAATCCAAAGGAGACCGTGAGAGGGAGAACTGGTTTCACTTCAATTCTCTCCCCAGTTTTTTCCGTGGCCCATATAAGAACTTTTGGAACAAGCAAAACTTTTGTCACCAAGGAGGACACAGTCCACAGATACATGTGCCACTCACTAGTCATCATGGCAATCAGGGAGAAATCCGCTGACAGGATTGCCGACTGCAGCATGTAGGCATAAGCGCTGCGTCTCAGATCTCTGAGCTCTATTATCGCCACTGATGTAATCACCATAATGCTGGATAGAAACCTGAAGAGGAATGCAAGATCCACATTCACACCCCCAAGAAGGCCAGAACTATGGAGAGGAATGAGATGCAGAGGAAGGGGACAAGCCCCTCTATTGCCATGCTGATCCTATATCTGGCAAGCGATGAGTCCACTATAGTGAAAATTAAAGTAAGGAGGAGTAGAAGAAGCAGCCATAAAATTATACTAATTATATAAAATGGAATCATATAGGAATCAGCCAGCCACCATGGGACAGCTAGATCTATCAACAACGTTGCCAGAACTGTCGACCTTATCATCATGCTATACTTTATTAGCCCAAGCTTTCTTCCTGAGAATTCGACAAGGATTCCCACTATCTCAGGCTCAGCTTCATGTATATCAAACGGAACTCTCTCCGATTCCAAGTATACGAAAACTGCAAGTGGGATGAGGGCAACTGCTGCCGCAAGACGGGGGCTTGTGGAGAGAAGCTCTGTTATCGATCCTATTCTCAAGGATCCAGCTATGACAGAGAATGTCACTATCGATCCTGCAAGCATCCCCTCTCCCAGCACTGTTAAGGACAGCATCCTGCTTGCCCCAATTCCAGAGAACGGATTTCCTGAAGCTGTGCTTCCGAAGGCAACAAGAAGGGATGAAGATGCCAGCAGGTAAACTAGGAGCAGCACATCTCCAGTAAAGCCAAGAGGTGGCTTCTTACAACCAATCGGGATTATTAGAGCAGCAACCAAGGAAAAGGCAAGGGACAAATAGGGAGAGATTAAGTAGAGCCTGCTTGAGACCTCCGCATCTATATCTTTCTTCTTGAATAGCTTTATTATATCATACCATGTCTGCAGGATAGGAGGACCTATCCTGCAATGTATTCTTGCTCTCACCTTCCTAGCAAACCCATCTAAAACAGGGGCTATCAGCATAACCAAGAAGAGATTTATCAAACCCCCTATGAGATCCATATAATCACCCCCACTATCAGGAGAAGAGCCAAGAACATCAGAGCAAGGTAGAGCTGAACGTATCCCATTGCTGGAGCAAGAATTGCTCTGGAGATCTTTCCAAATGCTTTCACAATCGGCTTCACCAGAAATCTGTCGGTATCAGGTTCCTCATACTTTCTTAGGGTGATCCTTGGAATCTTTATGTAGGCAGGCCTCATTGCCTCCTCAAGGTTCCTGTAGTAGGATGACGCCTGAAACCTAAGGGCTGATGGTCTTGTTCCGCAGAACCATGGCTCAGCTTTGATTCCGGATGGCCTGAGAAAAACAAAGGTCAGCAGAAGGAAAAGGGAGAGGAAAGAGAAAACAGCTATTAGGGAGATAGTGGATATTGTCACAGGTCCTATGAGAAATGGCCCCAGAAAGAGCTGTTCTCTTATAATAGAAGCTTTTATCCCGAGATCCTCTGATACTTTTACTATTGGAAGAAGAGCCAGCATAGGATAAACCCCTAGAATGAAGCAAAAAACTGCGAGAATCGCCTCTCCTGCTATCATAAGCCTAGGACACTCTTTAACCTCCTCTGATGGCCTTCCAGTGAAGATAGAAGACCAGTATTTCAGAAGAAATGCTCCAGTTATTGCACTGATCATCACAGCGACAGCAGCACAAACTGGAAGAATCGGTATCTTCCATGAGGAAGCGGTAACCGAGTATATAAGCCATTTTGATACAAATCCATTCAGAACAGGTACTCCTGATGCTGAGAGAGATCCTATCAAGGCTAGAGATGAGGTCATCCCCATGTACTTGCCGAGTCCTCCAAGGACATCCATGTTCCTCTTTCCAGTTCTATAGATAACTGAGCCTGCAGAGAGGAACAACAATGCCTTGAACATTGCATGGTTAACTGTATGAAGAATTCCGGCAGAAAGAGCTATAGATCCAAGAATAAGATTTCCTGTTGCCAGTAGAGATAGACCTGCCCCAATTCCAAGGAGGATATATCCCATGTTCTCCACAGAGCTGTATGCGAGAAGCCTCTTCGAATCCACTTGCTTAAGTGCATAAATGCCACCGAAGAACATGCTGAGGAGGCCTGATGCAATAAGCAGTATGCCGCACCAGAATTCCATCGGAAGAACAAAGAAGAACATTCTAATTATAGCATAGACAGCTGTTTTTATCATGAATCCAGATAGAAGAGCACTTATGTTGCTTGGGGCTGCAGGATGGGCATCAGGAAGCCATGAATGCAGAGGAACTGCTCCAGTTTTCACCAAGAATCCAACTAAAAGGAGGAGGTAGCAAAGATGAAGAACCGATGAGGGCATTGATCTGCTTGCCTCAGATAGAGATGAAAAGGACATATCAGGCACTCCTATGAGATATGTCTGCTGATAGAGCAGAAGAACAGCTGCTATAATGCATGCAACTCCTATGTGAGTCATCACAAAGTACTTAAAGCCAGCTCTTCTAACCTCCTCTTTCTCATCCTCATATACGACCAACAGGTAGGAGGAGAGGGTCATAAGTTCCCAGAAGAAGATGAACCAGAACGCATTTCTGACTATGAGGATGAGATACATGGCCAGAATGAAGGATGTATAGGATACACCATAATATCTCATTCTGCCATAAATTTCCATGTATTTTATGGAGTAGGTGGAAACGGAGAAACCAACAATTCCAAGAACAACACAGAAGACTGATGAGAGGGAATCTAATCCCATCTCAAGGCCAAGAGGAAGGGATAGCACAATTCTGCTGAGAATTCCTCCGACTCCTACTACTATAATTAGAAGACACGAGATAGCAGAAATACCGTTGATTAATATGTTACAGATTTTGCTGTTCCTAATCAGAAGCGAGAGGATAGCTCCTAAGATGAGCAAAATGCAGGGAACAATCACCACGGCCAGACCTCCCTAGGAAGGAATTCCATCGCTATATACTGGGATATGAAGCAGAAGATTGAGAGGAGAAGAAGGGATGCTGACATGCTCAACCTCATCCTGCTGGACGACCTTATTACATCTGATTCCTCCCCCATAACACACTTTTGAAGCCATCTGAGGAACCATATAAAGCATAGAACTGATTCCACTATCGCCATAACTCCAAGAACAGTAAATATCCCTCCTGAGAGGAATCCCGCTGATATTATTGTGAATTTGCTGAAAAAGCAGTTGAAAGGAGGCACTCCGGCTATGGATATTGTTGCTATGACAAAAGATGCTCCCAAGAGCCTGTTCCTTCTGAATATCCCGGAATAATCCGTGAGAAATCTGCTCCCAGTGGAGGCAGCTAGAGCTCCTGCTACGAGAAAGAAGAGCCCCTTTGAAAATGCATGATTGAACAGGTGCATTATAGCTCCAGAATATCCCTGGGCTGATCCAAGCATTGCAAAGGAGAGGCCCAAGAACATGTAGGAAAGCTGAGTTATTGTTGAATATGCGAGAAGCCTTTTCATATCAACCTGAGGGAAGTAAAGAAGGAGACCCCATATCATCGTGGCAGCTGAGAATATCCCGGCTATTAGAGGGACAGTTGGAGGAAGGGGCAGGGATGATGGAATTGTCCTCGCCAGCAGATATACTCCAACTTTCACCATGGCTGCTGCATGCAGATAAGCTGAGACGGGAGTTGGGGCTATCATAGCATCGGGAAGCCAGGAGTAGAAGGGAATCTGAGCGGATTTTGCCCATGCAGCTACCAAGATAAGAAGCATCACCATTCCTCTCATTCCCTCATCCAGCAACTTGAGCGAGCTCACTGATAGATCACCTGTGTTTGCTATAGTCAATGCAGCTGCGGCTACCAAGAAAATTTCCCCTGCATGGGTGAAGAGCAGCGCTTTTGTCGCTTTCACTCTGCTCTCCTTTTCCTCATGCCAAAAAGCTATGAGGATCCAAGAACAGATTCCGGTCATTTCAAAGAAAAGAATTAAACCAAGGAAAGTTCCTGAAAACACGAAGCCAAGCATGGAGCCCATGAATATTTGCATCATCCCATAGTACCTTTGGAATCCCCTATTCACAGGATGTTCCCTGTTATCCGGGCTCATGTATCCGAATGAAAAAATAATTATCAGAAGTCCGACAAGGGAGACTGCGATAGCCACGAGAACACTTAAATAATCAACTATTATGCCGTAGAGCCTGATGCTGCCAAAGGAAACCATTATTTCCTCAGAAGATCCCTCCATAAGAAGAGATGCAGCTGTTAACAACACGAGAGCAAATGTTGCTGATGATGAGAGTCCTGCTATGAGCTCGCACTCTCTTTTTCCTCCGGCAAGAAAGGTCACAAGTCCTGATAAAAGCGGCAAAGCTGTGGCCATGATGGCAAAGAGATTTGCCAACTCTATCCCTCCACAACTACATACACCTCGTGCCTCAGCATATCAACTCTGAGCTCCTTCACCCCCTCTATCTCCTTCTTCACACCATCCTCATTGAGCAGGACTAGCTTCTTTCCAGATAGAACTACTGAGACTACCTCATCAAGAATCCTCTTTTTATCCCCATTCAAAATGTATGCAACACCCTCGCACATTCAGATCACCTCCCGAAAAGAAGGTCAAACATCCTCCTGACTCCGACGACAACAGGGCTGTTTTTCGGATATCTCTCCACACTTAGCCCTTCCTCCTCATAGGAGGACATCTCGGGATCATAGCCTACGAAGAAGCTTCTTACACCAGGAACAACTCTTTTGACAAGCCTTATCGCCCTTTCCTCATCAACAACTTTGTTCACCACCAGAACATTGTTCCTTATCCCGAGCTCATCGGCCATCCTGATCAGATTCTTGGATATCTCAAGGGATCTGAGAGTTGGCTCTGACATGCAGAGCATGTAATCAAAATCCTCAGCCAACCCCCTACCGAAAACTTCTGCTCCCGCCTCAGCATCAACTATAACTATCTGGTCATTCTTCAGGAGGATATGCTTCAGCAAAGATCTTGCAAGGGCTATTGCTGGACAAAGACAGCCCTGCTTTGCTGAATCTATGCTCCCTACGACCAGCAAGCTCAGCTTATCCTTTATCTTTATACCATATTTTTCAACTATATCTTCCACTTCAGGAGATAGATTGAAGAAAACACCCCAAGACTCGCCAGGTCTTGCCCCAGTCCTCTCCTCCACAAGATCCTCGTTTTTAACTAAAGGAACTATGGATTTAGATATATCAGGGGAAACTCCAATTGACATTGCCAGATTTGGAGTTGAATCTGTATCTAATGCGAGTACATCATGGCCTGAGCTGCAGAAAAAATGGGAGAGGAGAGCAGATACGGTTGTCTTTCCAGTTCCTCCCTTCCCAGCCACCAGTATCTTCATGGATCTCATTGAAACACCTTAGAGAGCCCAGTGAAGTCTCTTTCTCTTCTCCATTATGTGCTCAAATATAGTGTTTGCCGCCTTTTCAGGATCGGGTTCAACGTAGAACTTGCCCCCGACTAGGCCTTCAGCCTCCTCTATCAGTATCTTCACCACTTCCTGGCTGCCGAGGACCGGAGGTATTGTGCCCAGATGTGTGAAGACGCCGCTTGCCACAAAATAAGTCCCTATTGAGACTGCTTTCTCGCTCATCCACTCAGGAGCTGAGCCTGCTGCAGGAAGCTCAGATATATCAAGGCCCGTTGCCTCGGATAAAGCTGATAGGGCAATCAATATCCTTGAGTTGTCAACACAGCTTCCCATGTGAAGGCACGGAGGTATCTTAAGGGCCTCGCATATCTTTCTAAGGCCAGGTCCTGCTTCCTTTGCTGCCTCTGGTCTCAGAAGACCGTTCTTGGCTGCAGCTATTGCCCAGCATCCAGTTCCAACTATCAGGATGTCCTTCTCTATCAGCCTTCTTGCGAGAGTTACATGGCTGAAGTCTTGTTTTACCTTCACATTGTTGCATCCAACTATACCAACAATTCCCTTTATTGTCCCATCCCTTAAAGCCCCTATCAGAGGATCTAAAGTGCCTCCTAGGGCCTCAACTATTGCCTCAACACTGAAGCCGGCCCATGCCTCCATCTTCTCCTTCGGTATGTTCACCTTCTCCTTCACCCTCCTCGGGAAGTTCTCAATTGCTGTTTTAACAATCTCCTTTGCTTTTTCATCCGCCTTCTCCTTGTCGAACTCGATGTGAACAGCTCCGGGTATATGGGCCTTTGGCTCCGTCGTTATTAGCTTTGTGTGATAGCATGCAGCCACGTCCGCCAAAGCAGGCATTATGCACTGATAATCGACGACAACAGCCTCAACAGCTCCCGTTATTATGGCCAATTCCTGCTGGAGGAAGTTTCCAGCAATCGGGATACCGAGCCTCATCAACATCTCATTTCCAGTGCAGCACATCCCAGCAAGAGTTATCCCATCTGCCCCAACTGATTTTGCAAGATCCTGCATCTCCTTGCTTCTCACGGCTTCAGCAATCTTCATAGAAAGCACAGGATTGTGACCATGGCATATTATGTTCACAGTGTTCTCCCTCAGAACACCAAGATTTGCCACGAATTTTATAGGCTTTGGCGTCCCAAAAAGCACATCTGAGAATTGAGTTGCCATGAGAGAACCGCTCCATCCATCAGCTAGAGCACATCTCAATCCCTGTGCGATCAGGCTGAGGGGATCGGCATCAACACCTATATGCGTCCTATGCATCAGCTCAGTTACCTCTCTGTCTATTGCCCTAGGCAGTATTCCAAGCTTCTTCCACAAAGATATCCTCTTCTTAGGAGCATATGCCATCAAAAAGGCAAGAGGCTCCTCTCCAGGCTTCCCAAACTCCATTCTAGCTACATTCAGGACATCCTTTGCTATAGCATTTATCTTCCTCTCCTCTGTCTTTATTCCCAAGGCTTTCGCTATTGATATGAGCTTCTTCTCGTCTGCTATCTTATAATAGGGGTTCTTTCCCTCGGCAACCGACTCAAACACATCTACTATATCCCTTGCATGGTCGCTGTGGGCTGCTGCTCCTGCTGCTATCATCCTATCCAGATTTCTAGCAACTATAGTATCAGCCGTCGCGCCACATACACCTCTTTTCGGCCCATATCCAAAGGGATCTATCCTGCATGGCCCTAGGTTGCAGTTTCTGCAACAGGTTCCGAGCAAGCCGAAACCGCACTGAGGCTGCTGTGCCAGATATCTATGCCATGCAGTCTCAATTCCCTCCTTCTCTGCTTTTTCAAGAAGATCCGGAACTGTTGGATCTATTGATACAGCCTTGTAGAACTCCCTTCTTGCATACTTCATTAACCTCTCGTATATCCTCTCCTCAGGCATCACCACCACCTCACAGATCCATACATCTCCTTTATCTTCTGAACGGGGGATTCAGGAGCCGGCTTCTCGGAAACCATTGCTTTGTACAGGACTTTCCCCTTCCCCAGACCTGAGACAAGCTCCTTGGCTTTTTTGGCAGCAGTTTCCTCAAGAATTTCCTCCACCCTGCCATATCTCAGAGCTCCTGTTGGGCAGGCCTCAACACATGCAGGAGGAAGTCCTTCTTTCATTCTATCAGGACAGTGATCGCACTTTATCACGATCTTGGATGAGGGATCGTACACCGGATGCCCAAAGGGGCAGGCTATCATGCACATCCTGCAGCCTATACACCTCAGAGGATTGACAACAACAAATCCCTCTGCTGTTTTCTCCATTGCACCTGTCGGACAAACAGCAACGCAGGGAGCATCATCACAGTGCATACACCTCATTGGAACTATGAAATCGTCAGCTGGAATAACTCTGACTCTCTTTCTTGGGAGAGGTCTCTCAGTTATCGATAAAAACAGGTTCTTCGAGAGGGAGTGTTCAACAGCACAGGCTATCTCACAGCTCCTGCACCCCACGCACTTGGAAGGGTCTACGTATATCAACTCATATGACTCCTCCAATATCCCCCCTAGAAAAACTCAAAGAAAATTAAAAAGCATTTCGTGATTAAATAATAGATCAGCAAACGATCGATTTTCTGAGCACGGTTGTCAGCTTCCCTTAATTAGTATAAGGATTTAGATCTTGTAATTGGATGAGTTACGAGATGTTAAGTTTCAACTGTTGTGTTGAGGATCTCATTTAGAGATCTGACGGATGAATAATGCCACTTGGAAATAGATGCAAATTTCAAACCTTGAGAAGAGTCACCTTTACAACAGGATAGGAATTCCAGCCTTCTTCCACAGAGTAATTTCTGAACATATTCCCCTCTTCTCCCAGAATCCTCATCACTTCCTCTACTGTGATTGAGGAGTGTGCTTTTACAATACTATACATTATTAGACCTGCTGTGATGCTATAGCCGCATTCCCTCAGCTTCTCCTTCAGCAACTTCTTTGGAGCATCCCTCCAGAGATCATATATCAGTGCTTTCTTCCCGAATTTCAACACTCTGTATATCTCGTTTATCACTCTTACCGGGTTCTTCCAGTGGTGAAGGGATCCTGTGCTCACCACTAGGTCAAATGTCTCATTTCCAAAAGACATCCTATTTGCATCCTCCAGTAGAAACCTTACGTTTCTTGCTCCTGCCCTTTCAGCATTCCTTCTAGCTATTTTTATCATATCCTTGGAGATATCCACTCCAATAACCTCAGATTCGGGGATCATTCTGGATATTTGGAGAGGAAGATATCCCGGTCCAGTGCCCACATCAAGTATCCTCCCTCTTTCAACCTCTCTAGTTACATCAAGAGCTACATCTCTGTAGAATGTCTGCATTATCCTGCTTCTGGCGAAGAAGGAGTAGGATCTAGTTCCAGGAAAGGGTATCCCTTCTGGAAGAATTCTCTCTAATGCTTCCACAGATCAATGAACTTTTGAAGCTTTTAAGACTTCCGGACTCTTTACTAAATTGTTTAATTATCATCTCCAAAAGTAAATTCTCTACGAAGCATTCTCTAAGCTTCTCCGAGAATTAGAAAAAGGCAGTACAAGTCTGTGTCTCCAGACGAAATTCAAGATAACCATTAACATTAAATAAAAAATATGAAAAAGTTTAATTTAGTTAACTGCAGTAAGCTTCATGACTTAAGCTGCTCAACAAGCCCCTTTACCTCATCTGAGAGCAGATCATACACTTCTTTTGCCCTGTCAAGCCACACCGGAGCCTCCTTCTTCAGCTGGTCCGGATTTGCTGAAATAGCCTTTAGAACAGCTGATACCACCTCAGCTCCCATGCTGAACAGCTTCTCCCTCATCAACCAAGCCTTGTCAAAATCCTTCATGGCTTCATCGTATTTATTTAGGTTTAGAAATGCTATTCCTCTGTTGTAGTAAGCTCTTGCTAGATCTGGCTCGAGCTCTATCGCCTTGCTTAAGGCTTCCACAGCGTCCTCATACTTCCTGTAGTTTATGAAAGTCACACCTCTGTTGTAATAAACCTCAGCAGACTCCCCTCCCATGACCTCACCTCGCTAACTTGGAAAAGAATAACATAAAGGTGAGCATGGAAAAATGGAAAAACTAGAAGAAGGTCGGATGAAAGGTGATATATACATGATCTTGTTAATTTTCTAAGTGCCTGTCAGTTAATTTTATAAGAAAAATCAATATCTTACTTCTATGGCTAAGAAGAGCTCTGCATATTTAAGAGGTCACCGAAAACGGCATTAGAAGGAGGATTGGATGATCTTCAGAGGGTGAAGCATGGAACCCTTAGTAAGGATGGTGGGCATAAGAAAGACTTTCCCGGGAATTGTGGCAAATGATAATGTTGATTTCGAGTTAATGCCAGGGGAAATTCATGCACTTCTTGGGGAGAATGGGGCAGGAAAGACTACTCTGATGAACATACTCTATGGAATATATAGGCCTGATTCAGGCAGAATTTACGTCAAAGGCAAAGAGGTTTCTATAAACAGCCCGGCTGATGCTATAAAACTTGGAATCGGGATGGTCCACCAGAACTTTCTCCTGATAGACAGTTTTACCGTTGCCGAGAATGTAGCTCTTGGATTTGCTAAAAAGCAGATAAGGCCTGATATAGAGGTGAAAAGGAGAATAATAGAACTTGGAGAGAGATATGGCCTAAAAGTTGATCCAGATGCCTATGTATGGCAGCTATCAGCGGGAGAGAAGCAGAGAGTGGAGATAATAAAGGCTTTGTACAGGGAGAGCGATGTGCTTATACTTGACGAGCCCACGTCTGTTCTCACGCCAATAGAGGTAAATGAACTTTTTTCCACGCTAAAAAAGCTAAAATCTGAGGGAAAGGGGATAGTTTTCATAACACACAAGCTAGAGGAAGTGTTTCAGGTAGCTGACAGGGTAACTGTCATGAGGAAGGGAAGAGTTGTCGGAGTTAAGAGAAGAGATGAGACAAGCAAAGAGGAGCTGGCAAGGATGATGGTCGGCAGGGAGATATTATTCAGAGTGGAGAAGAAGGAGGGGGAGAAGGGGCCTGTGATCCTCGAGGTTGTTGATTTAAAGGCATTGAACGACAAAGGTGTTCTGGCATTAAAGGGTGTTAGCTTCAAGGTTCATAGTGGGGAGATATTTGGGATAGCTGGAGTAGCTGGAAATGGACAGAGAGAGCTAATTGAGGTGATAACAGGGCTTAGGAAGGCAATTTCAGGAAAGGTGTTGATAAATGGAATAGACATGACAAACAGATCCCCTAGAGAGATAGGGCTTCTGGGAACTGCACACATACCAGAGGAGAGGGTTAAGATGGGTATAATGCCCGGAATGGATCTAGCTGAGAACCTGATTTTGAAAAAATATTTCCTTCCTCCCTTCTGCAGAAAAGGAATTCTCGATTTAAAGAGCATAAGATCTAATGCAGAGAAGCTGAAAACGGAATATGACATAGTAGCTCCAAGCATAAGGGTAAAGGCAAAGTTCCTTTCAGGAGGCAATATACAGAGACTTATACTGGCAAGAGAGCTATCATCAGATCCAAAGCTTGTGATAGCGGCGCATCCCACATATGGGTTGGATGTGGGAGCTACTGAATACATAAGGAGAAAGCTTGTAGAGGAGAGGGACAAGGGTGCTGCTGTGCTCCTCGTATCAGAGGATCTTGAGGAGATTCTCTCACTAAGCGATACGATAGCTGTCATGTATCAGGGAGAGATAATGGGAATTGGAAGACCAGATGAGTTCAGCATGGAGGAGATAGGCCTTATGATGGCTGGATCAAGGAGGATGAAGGTGATCTCATGAGGATAGCCTTTGTGAAGAGGGAGAAAGCTGGCTTTAGAAGGATGATAGCTGTGAGAACAACAGCAATGCTTCTTGCTCTAGCCTCTGTCGGCATGATATTCTGGTTTTACGGAGCAGATCCAGTTGAAGTATACAGGGAGATATTTCTGGGTGCTTTTGGGACTAAAACAGGAGTTTCTGAGGTAATAGTGAAGCTTATACCCCTGCTTTTATGTGGAGTAGGTCTTTCCCTTGTTTTCAAAGGCCAGATATGGAATATAGGAGCTGAGGGACAGCTGATACTGGGGGCAATAGCCGCCACTGGAGTGGGTTTATGGGTTCCATTGCCAAGCTATCTTGTTATTCCGGCTATGTTTCTATCCGGATTTCTAGCAGGAGCCCTCTGGGCCCTAATACCAGCTGTTTTGAGGGCAAAAATGAATGTGAATGAGGTTATAACAACCCTTCTTATGAATTATGTTGCAATAAGGCTTCTTTACTACCTAGTTTATGGACCTTGGAGAGCGAAAGAGCAGTGGGGAAACATGACATGGTCCGGTTTCGCTCAGACAGCAATACTTCCTGATCATGCCACCCTTCAGACAATTCCAGGCACAAGAATACACTACATTACGCTTATAATAGCTCTTACCAGCCTAATTTTTGTTTATCTGCTGATGAACAGGACCTCATTCGGCTACGAGCTCAAGGTAGTTGGGGACAACTTGATGGCAGCAAGATTTGCCGGGATAAACATATCGAGAGTTATATTAATATCTATGATTATAAGCGGTGGACTTGCCGGCATAGCGGGAGTTGGGGAGATAGCTGGAATACAGCACAGGCTCAGGCCAGGATTCTCAGTGGGTTATGGATATACAGCAATAATAATAGCGTGGCTTGGAGGCCTCAATCCCCTAGCTGTTCTGGTATCGACTGTTTTCTTCAGCGGGATACTTGTAGGCGGAAGCTACATACAGATATCATTTGGTATGCCTGTTGGAGTGATAAACATGTTCAACGGGATAATTCTCTTGTTCCTTCTGGCGTCGGAAGTATTCCTAAATTACAGCATAAAGTTGAGGAGGTGATTTGATGAATATGACATTTTACGAAAGTATAATATCAACAATACTTGTTTCGGGAACTCCCCTGCTCTATTCTACTCTCGGGGAGATATATGCAGAGAGATCTGGTGTGATGAACCTTGGCGTGGAGGGAATGATGATAATGGGAGCTGTAACTGCATTTATTGTTGGAAAGATAACCGGAAATCTCCTTTTAGCAGTTCTGACAGCAATTTTGGTGGGGATAGCTCTCTCATTAATTCATGCTTTTGTATCCATAACAATGAGAGGAAATCAGACAGTTTCAGGCCTTGCCTTGACGATGTTTGGACTTGGATTGAGCAGCGTCATCGGGATAAAATATGTGGGATCTCCAGGGATAAGCTTCAATCCGATAAGGATACCGTTTTTGAGCCAGATACCCCTGCTTGGTCCTTTATTCAGAATGGATGCACTTTTCTACCTCTCTATAATATTAGCTGTAGTGATGTGGTACATCCTTTTCAGGACAAAAATAGGCATAAGAATAAGGGCTTGCGGTGAGAATCCAGCTGTTGCTGATGCTCTTGGAGTAAATGTAAGCCTAATAAGGTATGCTTGCACAGCAATCGGAGGAGGACTTGCAGGACTTGGAGGTGCATATTTGACCACAGTTTCAGCCCCATTCTGGGGCGATGTTATGACTACGGCCGGAAGAGGATGGATAGCAATAGCCCTGGTGATATTCTCCTTCTGGAGCCCTCTAAGGGCAATAGTGGGAGCATATCTTTTCGGTGGGATAGAGGCAATCCAGTTCAATTTGCAGGCATACGGAATACCGACTGATATACTTGGCATGATGCCTTATATAGCAACAATAGTCGTTATGATCTTCTCGATGAGTGGAATGAAAAGGAGATTCGGTGCACCTGCCGCACTAGGAGTTCCGTTTGTGAGAGAGGAGAGGTAAAAATAGTAAGCCGATGAGTTGTCAGCAGAGAACTATATACACGAACAAGTAAAATTTACACCAACAGTTAAGCAAGGTTTATCTTATCCTCTACAATAAATTGCAGGGGATACCCCATGAAGACAAGTATTTGGATAGTGGTTCTAGTTGTTGCGGCCATTCTGGCAGGCATAGTAGGGTATTATGCAAAGATCTGTCCTCCAACTTCTTGTCCTCCGTGCCCTCCAGCACCAACATGCCCTCCCCCGCCTCAATGGGGAAAGAACCTTACAGCAGGCTTCATCTATATAGGACCGATAGGTGACTATGGATGGACTCACGCTCACGACCAGGGAAGAAAGTATGTCGAGAAAGAATTTCCATGGCTAAAGACGATGTATGCTGAGTCCGTTGCTGAAGCTGACGCGGCAAAATATATAGAGGATATGCTTGCAAAGGGAGCAGATGTGATATTCACAACAAGCTTCGGTTACATGGACCCAACTTTAGAGGAGGCGAAGAAGCATCCAGACAAGATATTCTTCCACTGTTCAGGTTACAAGAGAGCTGCAAACATGGGAACATACTTCGCTGAGTTCTACCAGCTGTACTATCTTAATGGACTTATGGCTGGAGCCTTGACGAAGACGAACAAGGTAGGATATGTTGCAGCCTTCACAATACCCGAGGTTGTCAGACACATAAATGCGTTTGCAATAGGAGTAAAGGAAGTCAATCCCAACGCTAAGGTATATGTGAGGGAAATTCACGCTTGGTATGATCCTACAAGAGCAAGGGAGGCTGCAGAAGCACTTATAGCCGAGGGAGTTGATGTCTTAGCATTCACAGAGGACTCGCCGACAGTTGTTCAGGTAGCGGAGGAGCATTACAAGAAGGGACAGCCCATTTATGCCTTCGGTCACTACAGCCCGATGAAGGCATACGGGCCAGATGTGTGCGTGAGCGGGCAGATAGTACACTGGGAGAAGATATACGAAGATATATTGGCTAAGATATACCTAGGCATATACACAAACACAAACCTCCAGAATGTGGATTACTGGTGGATGCTACGCGAGGGAGCAGTCGAGCTTGGATGCTCACCAGGAGAACCGATAAACCCAGCTATAGCGGATAAACTTAAGGCTGTGAAAGTTAAGGAGAAGATAACGGGGAAGGAGATGTCTGTGTACGATCTGGTTATGCTGAGACTTGCTCAGATGAGCGAAGAAGTTCCAACATTTGATCCGTTCACAGGCCCGCTTTACGACAACAAGGGCAACCTGATGGCGGCTTCTGGCGAGAGACTTGGACATGATGCCCTGTGGAATATGCAGTGGTGGATGGATAACGTTATACCTCCGCCTGCTGGCTGACCTTTTTCCTCTTTTCTTTTTTATATAAAAGCAATAGTTATAGCGGGGGCTAAATTTAGAAGAGATCATTTAATAATATTTCACACTTTCCCCTTTCTGCACATAACGCATACCCAAGGATGATTTCCCACGAGAAATCTGGTTACTCCATCGATATCAATGAAAAGATCTGAAAAGGCATTTCTGAGGTCACTAGGTATATCATAAAGCTCATACCACATGCATACCCCTCTTTTGTTGTCATACTTTCTACAGGAGTCCCTTATTCTTTCCCCTAGGATATCCGCAACTATGTGCATTGCCTCAGCTATGCCCGCTTCTGCTGGAATTTCAACCTGTTTTTTGCTAAAATCTTCTTTCTCAGGTTTTATTGGTCTTTGTGCTGGGATATAAGGTTTCATATTCTCTTTCTCAACAGAATCCATAAGGTATTTTAAAACTTCATCTAAAGAAACAGGTTTTCCTGTTTTCCTTGTAAGTTCCTCCTGAAGTTTTCTAAGCCTGTTAAGGACATCCTCCTGAATAACTATGCCCTTCTTGGACATCCAGTAGAAACTGCTTAATGCAGAATAAAAACATATATGAAGGTGATATCCGGGCCGCAGATGAAAAAGCTTTACAGTAAAAAGAGCAGTATGACCAGGGAGATGAGAAACATGCCAATGAAATGAAAGGGAAATTTGTAAGCGCAGAACAAATAGAATAGATTTCGTTGGTTATAAATAGATGAAAACTCTGAATTTATATTTTGGATCATAGGATCCTCCTCTCCTCCTGCTCCTTCATGTACTCCTGAGGGGACTGAGGCTTGTCGTGCGTCAGGTTAAACCAGCCGGAGTTTGAGTGGGAGAAGAACACCCTGCTGCACACAAATCCCTTGTACAGAAGAAAGGTCCCCAGTGCACCTGCTTGTATTTTGAAATCGCTGGGGAGCTCGTCTATTTTGATCAACTTCCCCTTGAACTGCTCAAACTCCTGTTTAATTTCATCAGGAGAATTTAAGACATCAAGAAGGAGGACATAAAAATCAGCCAGCCTCTTCTTTGGCTCGATCAGCCAGCTTCTGATGGTCCTATATTTTGTGTTCTCCCAACTATATTTCTCCATCTTATACTCCTTATCCAGCAGAACTCCTCTTATATAGTCTATTAATTTAAATAATGAGGACGCATCTACATAACAGCTCGTGGTCTTGTCCCTGTGCTCCTCAACCCATAGTAGGCCTTCTTGAACGGAGGAGAAGAGTATAGCAAGACCCTTCCAGTCACATACCCTTATTATAGCGCTTATCAGGGAACCTGCTTTTTCCATCTCCTCATCTGATAGCTTCCTGTCAACAGGAGCTAGATAATCGACCAGAGGCATCATTAATCCCTATAATCAAACCGTAGAAATTCGAGCAAAACTGGGAATCTAATCCACCTGCAGAGTGAACAAGGTTTGACGGGCAGAATCTGTCAACTACATATTATATATTTATCATTTTGTATTTGAGTAAATTATGCATTAACTTTTTCCCCTCTTAGCGCACAGCTAGTTATGCAGATAGAGGGAAGCAAGGCTATTGTTACAGGAGGGGGAAGAGGAATAGGAAGAGCCATATCAATTGCTCTAGCGGAAAAAGGAGCTGATGTTATGGTAAACTACGTATCGGACGAGAGATCGGCTGAGGAAACAGCGTCAGCAATAAGGAGGATGGGGAGAAAAGCTGTAGCAGTCAGGGCAGATATATCAAAGTACAGCGATTGTATAAAGCTATTCGAACAGGCTCTCCTGAACTTCGGCTCAGTGGATATACTGGTAAACAATGCAGGAGTCCTTCCTAAGTATTATAAAATAGAGGAGATAACGGAGGAGGAGTGGAACAGGATAATAGGTGTCAACTTGACGGGCACATTCTTCATGTGCAAACTGGTGGCAAAGCACATGATGGGAAGAAGAAGGGGGAAGATAGTGAACATATCCTCGATAGCTGGAAAGGAAGGAGGAACTGTTGGCGTAGCTTATGCAGCATCAAAGGCTGGAGTTATAGGACTTACAAGGGCCTTGGCAAGAGAGCTAGCTCCATTCAACATAACTGTTAATGCTGTTGCCCCTGGACCTGTGGATACATCCGCTCTCTCGGATGAGGTGAAGAGGAGAGGAATAGAGCTCTCCCCTCAGGGAAGAATAGCAAGGCCTGAGGAAATAGCTCATGCTGTCATATTCCTGATAGAAAATGACCATGTAAATGGAGAGGTGATAAACATAAACGGAGGTAGATACATGGATTGAGTTGCAGAAGCAGATCGGTTGCAACAGCCGGAATAATGGCCTCTCTTTCCATAGCTATGAGGCTCATGAAGCATCTGGTAATAGGAGCAACTCAGGTGATAAACTTCCCCTTCATGTTCACCCTGATAGCATCAGCTGAATCCCCATGTGCAGGCCTCCTAGCCGGGATTATGAGCTATGCTGTATCGGATATCTTCTTCGGAATAGGTCCATGGACAGCTGTTAACTCAGCTCTTTGTGGCCTCATAGGCTTTCTATGGGGGTATATGAAGAGCAACAATCCCAATTTTTTGTTCTCTCTCTCCCTGATATCAGAGTTTCTGTTCGATGTGGCGAATTCATCAATACTCTACATGCTCCTAGGCCTTAAGCCGATGGAGGCCATCATCACAGGGGTAATAGGGCTATTTCTCCCTGTTATGGGAGGAACCATGGTGGCAATTGGCCCGATAACCGAGATAAGCACCTCCCTCGGCGTTGCGATGATAAGGCCAAAAATCCGCAGAATTATTAATTCATAAGAATAACATCACGACAAAGTAAGAATTATAAGTTGAACATTGTCAATTACTCATGCCCACAACCATCACTGTGAGCAGGGAGACAAAGGAGCTTCTAGCCAAGCTAAAAGGAGATAAAACTTGGGATAAATTTTTATTTGAACTTGCAGAGAATTATAGAAGGGAAAGAACTAAAAAGGCATTAGAAGAGCTGAGAAAAATAGAATTTGACTCTTCCTATGAGGAGGTGAGGTTAAAATTAAGGCTAGGGGAATCCTAATAGATACAAGTGTTTTGATTGATATAGACAGAGGAAAGGAGGATCTACCGGATCTTCCGTGCTATATCTCCATAGTAACTTTATATGAGTTCATCAGGGGAAAAGCTGATCCGATAAAGGCAAAAGCTCTAGCAGAGGATATATTTGGGGTGATACCACTGGACAATAAGGTGATAGAAGAGGCCTCCATCATCTGGAGAAAGCTCAGGAGCAAAGGAGAACTTATAGATGAGAGAGATCTTCTGATAGGAGCTACCTCTATCTCAAGGATGCTTCCCCTCTGGACCAGAAATAAAAAACACTTCTCAAAGCTGGAAGAGCATGGCTTGACGCTTTGGAGGTAGAGGTGCTCAGTTGCCGGATATATTCATGGGGATAGATCTGGCTGCTTATGAAAGAAGACCTTCCGGGATCTGCATAATTGAGGAAAAACTCGCATCAACAACAAGGCTTTACAGAGATGAGGAAATAGTGGAGTTTGCAATAAGGAGAAAGCCGTCTATCATAGCAATAGATGCCCCGCTGACATCCCAGCCAAAGCTCAGGAAATGTGATCTTGATCTGATAAAATTGGGCTTCAGGGTTTTTCCTCCCAATTTCAGCCACATGAGAATGCTATCTTTAAGGGCTTTCTCCCTTAAGAAAAAGCTCCACAACTTCGAGGTAATAGAGACATTTCCTACAGCCATATACAGAATAATGGGAATTAAGAGACCGAGGAGAAAGAGGGAGATGCCAGAAGCTGTCAAAGCTCTGGAGGTTGTGACTGGCATATCCTTCAGAAAGATTCCTGAAAGCATTGATGAAATTGACTCCTTTGTCTGCGCTGTAGTTGCAATGAGAAAGAAAGAGGGAAGAGCTGTTTCATATGGGAATAGCTCAGGGGTTATATATCTTCCGATATCAGAGTAGACCTGAGAATTCTTTTTCTTAGCTCATTTGAGTGGCCTTGGAAAGCTCAATTCAAGTTCATGATTCCTCTCCATTAGAAGTTCCTAGTAATTATGTGCAAAAAATTTTTAAGTAAGTTCTTTAATGTATTATGCTGTGAGAAAGCTTCTGAGTAGGATATTGAAAGTTCTGGCAATAATTTTGGTGCTTTTTATCCTATATGCAGTATCTACTGAGGGGAACATTTTCTTCTTGCATTAAGGTTGTAACAAGTGATGTAGAAAATGCAATAATTGGAATAAAAATTCATTCTAGATGGCTAATTCTTTACTACAAACAGCTCCTAATAATGTAAATATTGCCTGAAACAAAAGAGAAATCTGAAAGAGGAAGTCATAAAGCAACATTGAGTTTTGTGCAGTGGCTGTAATGCAGAAAAATGAAGAGGATTATCATGAAAACTAACTGGATCGTGAATTTTCATTTACCACCCTCCAAGAAGCAGCTTTGAGTATGCCCATTATCGCTCTTCCTATTCCGGGCTCATTGAAGGGCTCAGCAAGCACTACCTCTGGGTTCAGATCTCTTAGGATCCTGAACACCCTATATATGCTCTTGGCAACCGTGTGAAGATTGTCCCTTCTTCCCAGTATTACAGGCACTTTGTACAGGTGAGCTCCATCCTCCGTCGTTATAACAGGTTTATTTCCTGCTACTTTTGATATCTCCTCTCTTGCCCTTTTCAGATCCATATCGTAGAGTATCAACTTGAAGCCTAGATCTATCTTCTTTCCCCTTTCCTCAACTATGAAATCAAGACCTGTTTTTCTCAGCTCATCAACGGGTATTATGCCCTCCCTTGTCACTCTTGCAGGTGATATGGTCAGATCGACTATTGTAGATTCTATGCCGAAATAGGAATCTCCACAGTCCAGCAGCAGATCTATAAGCCCATTAAGCTCGGATATCACATCGCTGGCAGATATTGGACTTATTCTTCCCGATATATTCGCACTAGGCCCTGTTATCGGAGAATCCAGCTCTTTCATTATCGCAATTGGTACTGGATGTCCCGGAACCCTCACTGCGACAAAGGGCCATTTTCCAGTGAGCTCGTTGAAAACCCC
>NZ_RCOS01000069.1 GCF_003947435.1 Candidatus Methanodesulfokora washburnensis | reverse complement strand
CACCCTTTACCCCGCTATCCCTTAATATATCGGAGAAAGCATTCGAGATCTCCTCCGACAACCTGTATACATGGGAGTAAGCGTCCTGTGTCAGTATTTTCTCCATAACCACCTTAGCAGCTGTTAAGGAGAGGGGATTTCCGCTGAAAGTGCCCGAGTGAGCCACCCTTCTCTGTTCTATTACCCTCATTATCTCCTCCCTTCCAATTATAGCGCTGAATGGAAGTCCTCCTCCAATAGCTTTTCCGACAACTGCTATGTCGGGTTTCACCCCGAACTTCTCTGTAGCCCCTCCCTTTGCAATCCTCCCAGCTGTTTTTATCTCATCAAATATGAGGACAACCCCATACTCATCGGAGAGCTTTCTTAGTCCCTCTAAAAATCCCTTCTTAGGAGGAACAACACCCATGTTCAGGGCGACAGGCTCCACTATGATCGCAGCAACCTCGTTCTCATGCTTTCTAAGGATCTCCTCAACTGAGTTTAAATCGTTGTAAAGAGCTACAAGAGTGTTCCTCTGAAGATCTAATGGTATTCCAGGGCTCTCTCTCACAGCTAAAGGCATTTTTCTGGAGCCAAGCATCCCCATAGGGGGAGAAACTGAGACAAGAAGCTGATCAACTCCACCGTGATAGCATCCCTGAAACTTTATCACCTTCTCCCTTGCTGTGTATGCTCTTGCAATTCTGAGAGAATGAAGCACTGCCTCAAGTCCAGTTGATGAGAACCTCACCATGTCCAAATTCCACGCTGATGTGAGGAGCTTTGAGACCTCGTAGGAATCCTCCCACTCCCCTCCAAACAGAGCTCCCTCCGACACCCTCTTCTTTATTGCTTCAACCAGTATTTCGTTTGAGTGTCCTATGAGGAGAGCTCCATATGCACAGCACAGGTCTATGTACTCATTTCCATCGACATCGTACACAATTGCCCCCTCTCCTTTGGTGAAGTAGAGAGGATATGGCTCCATATGCTTTATGCTTGCGCTCACACCAAGGGGCATCAGCTTTTTTGCCTTTACATAGAGCTCATAGGATCTCCTCGTCTTTCTTCTGAATTCCTCAATCACCTGATCTGGACTTAACTGAGCCATCCTACTCCCTCACTTCCCTCAAGCCCTTTTCATCCACAAACAATACTTTCGGCCTTTTTCTGTGAAATTCCGGATCCAGATAGAATGAGTATGCACCACAGTCCATTATGGCAAGGAGATCCCCCTCCCTTACAGGAGGAAGCATACATCCTATTCTTAGAGCGTCTGTTGCAGAGCAACTGCATCCATATATGTCTGTTTCCACAAGTCTCCCTTCTCTATCAACTGAGATCACTTCATGTTTCAGGTAAAAAGCTGTGTTCACTGAGTATACTGAGGAATCAACGATAAGAATAGGCTTTCCATCCCGAGAGATCTTTTTGCTTACAACTCTTGTGAGCAGAATCGCACTTGGTCCAACTAAAATTCTGCCAGGTTCGAATATCAAGGTTTTGTTGTAGTCATCAAGTCCCTCTCTTATACTTCTCATTATATTTTCCAAGCTGGGAGTTTCCTCGTCAAAGAGCTTTGGAGTTCTTTTCAGCGGATAGCCTCCGCCCATATTTATCGCAGGAACCTCTATCTCTCTTTCTATGTCATCAGCAGCTTTCCTCATGAATTCAGAAAATTTATTCCATAAAACTAGATCGGTTATCTGGGTTCCTATATGAGCGTGAATTTGAGAAAAGTTAAATCCATACTCCTTTATCTTTCTTACAGCTTTCTTTGCACTTTCAAGATCCAAGCCAAATTGAGGTGGAATTGGTGCTCTTATCTCAGGTCTTATTCTCACTCCAACGTTCAGACTTCCTCTTATGTTATGTGATATCCTTTTCACCCTCTCCAACTCCTCAAGCGAGTCTATGTTAAGGGACATTATACCCAGCTCCATGCTCTCCTTTATCTCCTCGCCAGTCTTATACGGGGAGTTGAAGATTATCCTTTCTCCGGGAAGGCCCACCTTTTTAGCTACATTCAGCTCAATCCCTGACACTACATCAGCCAGAGCACCCAGATCTTTGAAAACAGAGCAGACAAATGGATTTCTATTTGCCTTATATGAGTATGCCACCAGGAAGTTTCTAAAATATTTTCCAGCAATTGTTACAAATTCATTGTAGCTTTCAACTATCGCCCTTTTCGAGATAACATAGACAGGAGTTCCATATTCCTCAGCTATTTCCATAAGAAAGGTCTTATCGATTTCCCTCATATTCATCTACCTCGCTTATGATCCACTTCTTGTTCTCCTCCCACCATCTATCCGAGAAGATATTTCTTGCTATATACTCATAATATTGTATCACTCTTTCCTTCAAGGGAGGTGCTTCCTCATGTAGCAGCGCCTCCCATCTAGACTTGCACTCGCAATCGATCTCAAATGCCTCTTCCAGATAATTTCTGTCCAATGTGTACTGATACATGTTAAGGAGAGAGGTAACCCTATCTGTACATTTATCACAGTTCTTGGCTGAGAGAAGCATTGTCTCGCTGCTTGTTAAGCCACCTATAACGGTCCTTGAAAGGCTCTCTGTATCAAGATCAAGAAGGAGCTTTATGAGGCTCCAGAGCATTGGAAGCCTGTACTTTCCCTTTTCCCATAGCCAGCTAGCCAGATTATATCCCTTTCTGATGTTCATCACCATCAATATGACATAGCTTGATCCATTGTTTAAGGCCCATTCTATCGACCTCTTCGCATCCTCTATTGCCTCCTTCTCCGTCAGAAAGATCGGCTTGAGAAGGACATGAGAGGAAGATATCACTCCCAGATCCCTTGAAATTCTGTAAAAGTTCAGGTAGTGCTCGGTTCTGGTACTCTTATGTATTATAAAATCCCGAACAAAGGGGTCGCTGCTCTCAAGGCCTACTCCCACATCCAAAGAGATCTCATTGAGGATCTCATGAGCCATTCTCAGTTTGTCTTCACTTATGTCCTCGGCTTTTCCCTCTGTTCCCATCATTCTCACAAATCCCGATTCCCTGACAATCTCCAGTATTTTCATCCTGGCTTTTGACGGCATTTCCTTCTCATCGAAAAAAGAACCTATAGGGGTGAGATGCACATAGGGGTTGTTTCTGACAGCTTTAAGGGCAAAGGAAGCCTGAAGTATGAGACTTGTCTCAGGAATATCGGCTCCTTGGCCTCCAAAATTGCACATCGTGCACCCTCCTGATGAGATAGTCCAGCTACATCCTCTTGTCTCGAGCTCTATTAAAGGAAGATTGTAGGGCTCCCCTTCATAGTTTCTCGGGAGGTAATATATAGTTGGAGGCCAGGTGTATGTTTGTGGTGGGGAAAACATGCCTTCTCTGATCTTTTTCATCGCAAGAGTGAGGAATCTCGACATCAAAGCACCTTTATAGCTGGGGAAGAATCACTAAAAAAATTTACGAGAAAACTTTATTAAGAAATTATCTCTGAAATATAAGACCCACTATGGCAGTGGGCACATCGGAAAAAGAAGAGAGACTAGAGAAAGAGAAGATAAAGGAAGAGCTGGAGAGAATCAGAGAATTTTGTGAAAAAAAGCTAGATCACTATCTCTCTGAAGCAGATAAAGTTGAAAATCTAGCTGAAGAAGAAAGGCTGGAGAAAATGAACGAGATTGCCCCTAGAATGTCGGAAATTATCTCCATACTTTTAAAAATTGATAGTAATGTGATTCAATCTACAAAAGTTAAACGAGTGTATGATTTCCTTTGCAATGCTACTAATACCATAGTAGATGAAAATGCTCCAGATGGACCAAGAGGATTCAGTTATCCAGATGCTGAAGTGTTCTCTGCTAGATGCTTCCCTGATTCATTAGTTCCCATTGGAAATTGCTCGGTTTTAGAAGGCCTTGTAGAGGTGTTCTTTGCAGTAAATGATAAAAGAGATAAAGAGAAGATAAAATTTGCCATAGAGAAATTGGTTAGTTTACTTCTTAGGGAGGAATTGAGGAAAAACGGTTTGTATTATAATGCATACTTCTTTCGTATTATACCAGGATATAATAGTCCCTCAGTTCTGAAACCTGAACTTGATATACCTGATCTTTGGACAACTTCTACAGTGATTCAAATTTTAAAAACTGTTTATAAGATATCACAGAAAGAAATACCTACAATATATGATAATTATAAAAATAGGATAGAAAAAGTTATCAGGGATTCTATAGAGGGCACCTTATCTATTTTGGATAAGTCCTTAGGGGAAGAAACCGAGGGAGAATCTCCAGTAATAAGGGAAATAAGAGACCTTATTTTAAGCGATGAAGTCAAAGGAATATCTTATCTAGTTGCTGTATCACGTATTCTACTTGCAGGATTAGATGACAAAGGAGAACCTGAAGAATTTCTTAGAGGTGATGAGAATTTTCTCAGAAAATATAAACAAAAAACAAAAGCTTGGCTGAGGATTGCACTAAACAAATTAAGATATAGATGGGAATCTATAGATAAAGAGGATAGAATATTAACTCTAGCTTTTGAGGATAGGAGAGAACCTCCTAGAAATATTGATGAATTAGATCCACAACAAAAAAGAAAAATATCCCCTCTATTCTACATAGCAAAAGTTCTTATTGAGTTATCCGAAAAATATGAAGGAGAGATAATCGAAGTAGCCCTAGAACCATTTCAAGAGTACCTCTATCCACTGATGGGCGTTTTCTTGAGGAAATCTTTAGAGAAATTAAAGAGAGAAAAAGATACAGGGATGATAAATTTAGCATCATTTCTTTTAAATGAATATTATCAAAAATTTGATACCATAGAGAGAACCTTCTTTGGAAAGCCTAAGAGAGCCCTTGAGAGAATAAAAAGGCCCGAAGAAAGCATTATAATGATATTAAGACCCGAGTTTGCTGATTCTAGAGAAATGGTAAGGGTGCAGATTTTAAGGCAAGGTGAGTTCATAGATTATCTTTCGTCTTATCGGAGACCTAAAGAAGAAATAATTGATCCTATAGGAAAGATAGGTGAAGGAATAGAGGGTGTAAGAAGGATAAGAGGGGGCGAGAGTAATAAAGTAACGGTAGATGGAAGAGAATATACAGAAGAGAATATCTGGGAATATATTGAAAAAGAATGTGATAACTTGATTAGAAATTATCCAAGTATAGATTTAATAAAAGGAAAGCCTACTATTCTCCTAATACCACCAGATATGCTAAATCTAGCAATTGAAATGCCTCTCTGGCATAAATTGCAGGAAGAAGGAGGAACACCTATTATCTCACGATATCCAGACCTCGTAGATATGGACATAGATTTAGGGAAATATTTAGCGATAAGAAAGGAGGACTTTATAATAAATGTCCTGCTAATAGGCGATCCATCAGGTAATCTCCGATACGCTAGAGAGGAAGTAGAGGAAATATATAAAAAGCTGAGTAGCTTGGAACTTAGAGGATATGAGCTTTACATAGAAAAGAGAATAGGAGAGCGAAATAAGGGAATAGACGTTGAAGAGATGAAAAAATTGCTTAATAAAAGGAGATGGGATATCCTTCACTTCGCTGGACATGCTGAATATAATGAAAAACAAAAGACAATACTCTGGGTATTCGATCGTGGCAACTTCCCTGTCGTAGATGTAGCAGGAAGTTCTACTTTTATTTTTGCAAACGCATGTGCTACAGCAGCAACAAATGAAATAATTTTGAATACACCAATACAGATACTGCGAAAGGGTACTATTTCATTCATAGGAACATTAGTTCCTGTTAGCGATGAACCTGCAAAGATCTTCTCAGGGACTTTTTATGAAAATTTTCTCCAAGGAAAGACCGTTGGAGAGGCCTTTGCACGAGCTATAAATGCATTGCATACAAGAAAGTATAGAGATTGGGCAAGTTATGTCCTCTATGGGGATCCGAGGTTCAAGTTGATACATGCATAGGTTGATGGAGATGAAATTTGTCCGTAGATCCCTTATGGAAGACTTCGGTGAGAAAGCTGGTTATTTGTTCTCCCAAGAGACAGGTTATGTGTATGAACTTAATGAAACTGGAATGTTCATCTGGAACTTGCTTAAGAACCACACAAACATAGACGAGATCCTAAATGAAATATTAAGAAAATATAATATAAGCAAGAAGAGAGCAAAAGAAGACCTAGAAGAATTCCTAAAGAAGCTTATCGAATACGGTCTGGTAGAGGTGGAAGATGATAAATGTAGCAGTGACAGGCCTTAATAGCTTCTTTGGGGCTCCAGGAATAGGGGTTGTCAGATGTCTGAGGGAGGCTCCAGAGAAGCTTAGGATAATAGGCCTAGATTATTCTCCATTTTCCCCAGGCCTCACAGATGAAAGCGTGGATGAGTCCTTTCTTATCGAAAAAGGGTCTTTTCTCGATAAATTGGGAAAGATAGCGAAGAAAATAGGTTCATATGTTCTGATACCTTGTCTTGACTCTGAGATAGTGTACCTGTCCAGATATAGGGACCGTATCATGAATATTGGAGTGAAAACTCTTATACCTCAGTTTAATATAGTAAAAAAAGTGAAGGACAAGGTTTCTCAAGCATTATTTCTTGAGGAAAAGGGAATAGTACATCCAAGATCTATCTTTCAAATCCCGAAAAATTTTGTCGATCTAAGGTTCCCTCTTCTGGTTAAGAGCGAGTTCGGAGTTGTGCCCGTGTTCAGCAAGGATGAGTTAAAGGTGGTCTACAGGAGGATGAAAAAAACTTCAAGGAGGATCCTGATTCAGGAATATATCAGAGGGGAGGAGTACAGTATCTGTATCTTAGCATATCCTAAGGGGGAGATTAGACAGTATGTCATGCAGAGGAAGCTAGTACTCTCGGACTTTGGAAGCACCCTTATGGGAGTTACGGTCGAAAACGAGAAGATATTAAGCATAAGCAAGGATATAGTGGGTGAACTTGGTTGGATAGGCCCAATGGAGATAGAATTCAGGGGAAAGAAGAATTTCTTCGTGACGGACATAAACCTCAGGTTCCCCGCTTGGATATATTTATCTGCTGCAGCAGGCGTCAATCTACCATACTATGTCATTCTTCTGGCCACCGGAAGAGGTGTTCCAGAATCAAGACAAAGAACTGGTGTTGTGCTCATAAGGGATGTTAGAGATAGATATTTGGATATTTTTAAGTTATTTAAGTTCTTCAGAGAATTTTCCATACCTGAATTGTGATACCGCTTTTCAGGTAAGCCTTTCCATAGAAAAGTTTATAAGAATCCACTATCCCCTGTTTCATGATCCTACATGAAGTACGTAAAGCCCATCATAAGAAAGTACTCTGTGATGTTTAGCTTCAGACCCGAGGACAAGATAATGGAGATAAGAAGGAAAAGTGGGAAAGCACTGATATGAGCGAGGATAAGTATGTGGAATATCCAAGCACAAGCTATAAAGAGATGGGAAGGATATTCGGAAAAGAGCAGATAAAACTCTCCAAAATTACCGGCTGGGTCTTCAAGATTCCAAGCAAGGACTCCATCCTCATAGCCTATAAAATAGAGGCAATACTCAAGGAGATATTTCCGGAGATCCTTGAGGAGATAAAGGGAATTGCTGAGGAGACGGGATATGAATATCCAGTGGTTTTAGCAAACATAGTCCTGTGCGGATCCAAGGAATATCTTGAATTGAAGGAGATGTGCATCTCGATGGCTGTCAGATCAGAGCTTGGGTATATCCTAGCCCTAAACTATGAGCAGTGGGAGGAACTGAAGGTGTTCAGATATTTTTTCAGGAGGAATCCAATCTCCAGGCTGCCTTCTGTGAGCGGCACGGACTGCTACATAGGGGCGACTGATGGTATGAATGGAGCAGGTCTAGCACTGACAAGCCTAAAGGTATCTGATAGAATATGCGGTATAGGGATATCCCCTCAGCTTCTCTGTAGAATTGCGCTTGATTCATGCGAAAGTGTGGATGAATTCATCGATCTGGCCAGAAAAGTCTCCCATCTCCTACAGTGGAACTTCCTTGCATCCGATGGGGACAGGGCAGTTAAAGTGGAGGTGCATGGGGGAAGAAAGCTAAAGGTAATAGAGATAAATGATGACATATTTGTGGCCGGAAACCATTTTGAAGGCCAAATTAACTCCCCATCTTATAAAAGAGTGAAGGAGGTATATGATTTCCTGAAAAAGAGGAGGCCGAGAAATCCTGAAGATTTAATAGATATTCTGGGAACTCATGAGCCTGAGATATGCTTTCATGGATCTGATAATCATCCTCCGGTGATCTCATCCTCAATATACTGGCCGGCAAAGAGAAGGGCATGGATAGCTTTTGGTAAACCCTGCGGTGCGTCTTTCAGGGAAATATATATGGGATAGATCGGGCTTTTAAGGAAAAAAGATCCTAATTCTCTCTCAGTAAGGTTCATTCTTCCTCAGAAATTTTCTATATATTTCAATTCTTTTATCCTCTTACAGATTTCTCTCTCATCACTTACTCCCTCAAAGACCCTAGCTATAGGTCGATTTCCCTGTCCCCCATTTAATGTATCCAAGTATCATAGCTAATATTAATATTACAGTTATCACTAAGATATAAACTTGAGAAACAGTCTCAGGAGGCACTGGCTCAACACCGCCTTTGCCTTCATATACAGCAATGATACTGACAGGTTCAAGAACATCAAGCTGGTAGCTTGGGCTTGTGAAAGTTTCATTTCCAATATGCAGTTCCTTAAAAACGTAATTGTAAGAAGATCCGGAAATGACCTGTGAGAAGGTTATGTTGTGTCTTGTGCCTAAGTTTAAGTAAAGCGAGGTAGGCAGAGGATAATCCTTTCCGTCTACTTTAACGACTGCATTGCTTACCCCTGTTGTAGAGAGAACAACTTCACAGAGGGTTCTGTTATAAATAGACTCTAATTCCCCTGTGAAAGTCTTGTTGAAGAAGGATGCTAGGTTATACTTCTTGGTCAGCTCAAGGGCCTCTTTAAGTTCTGTTACGTTGACAGGCTCATACTTTGCACTCTTGAGGTGCTTCTCAACATAGTTAATATCAATGTATTTTGTAAATCCTAGTTCTGTTAGAAGCTTCGTCACATTGCTTGGCAATCCATTTTTAGCTATGTATCCTTGGCCTTTTATAAAAGATGTCTCGTTTAAGTAGCCAGACCTGTTTAGCTCATCGACCGTTCGTTCTAGAAGCGGAACAAGTTTGTTATAGTAAATGGAGGCATTTGCAGCATACATCCTAGCATTCCTCAACTGTAGGTAGTAGTACCCTATTTCATTCATCTGTGCAGCACCATTGGCTCTTACAGCAGATTCGGTAGAGGCATTCAGATAAGCTAAGTACAAGTATTCATAGAGTAAAGCCCTTGATTCCGTGCTGTTTGGCAGCTTGTAAAATGCCTCAGGAACAGTTGGAGGAGGAACAAGCTGGGTGTAGTTAAGGGAAGGGTCTTGCATGACTTTTATAAAGGGGATAGAGGCTTCATACTCTATATATTGTATATAATCATTTACAATAAATTCTCCAGTCATCATCATGTATTTGAATGATAATTCGGCTATATCCTTCATACTTATCTCGGATGTGTAAAGTGAATTTATTGTAAATGACAGAAGCGATGATCCGCACTCCGTCGTAGTGGTGTAGGTTTCCCTTAAGTGCGTATAAGCAATTAGTGCTCTAACTGCTAGATACCACATAAATGCCCAAATTTTTTCTGGTTTATGCCAAACTGTAACGATTATGCTCACTCCCTTAGTTTCAATATTAGGGAAGGAAAAATTATACATTATTTCAACTAATGGTTTAATTGGTATGGTAGTTGCAGAATTATCCCCAGGTGCTAGAAAGTTCCATTCTGCTTTGCACCGGTAGTATACCGTCTTTGTTTCACCAGGAGCAATTGTGGTGCTCGAGAGTTCTTTATTTACTATCACACCATTGCCAATTTGAGCGACGTCAATTAACTGAGGTCCTTCTGTTTTTACATTAAATTTAGAGGGATCCTCTGGTTGTATAATATTATAGGATAATGTACCTGGTATTGTTAAAGAAGAATCCATATTGTTTTTTACTATTATAGAAAGTATAAAGTCCTCCCCCTCGATAGATTCAAATCTGGTCGGCAGATGGGGAATAGGCAACGGGATAAGTATAAAGTCCTCCCCCTCGATATATTCTCGAAAGGAAGGGTAATATATAGAATTCTCTTTTTGTTTTTGTTTAATTAGTGTTTGTTTAATATATACCTGATAACCTATAATATATAGAAAGGGGCCTGGTATGCTTTTAAGCTCCTCGATGGAGGTGTCGATAAGATCCATCTCACCTATAATCATCCCTGTAATTGGTTTTGTTGTGCCTGCGGTTGATGTAACATTTATGCTAAGTGTAACATTTGCACGGAGCTTGGTCATTACTCCCTTGTAATAGGTAACTGTGCTGTGGCTGTAGATACAGAATTCATTGTGTGTTTTGTTGTAACTGTAGTTATAGGTTTCGTTATAGATATAATTATAAATGTAATTATAGATATAATTATAAATATAGGTTTCATTGTACGTTCCGTTGTAATCGTAGGTTCCCGTGTAGCTCGGGTTTATCAGAATCCCTCCAGACAAGGGCGTAGCGGTGCTGAGATCAACAGTACTAGAGTTAAGCTTTTGAGGAAGGGGGACAAATGTTATAGGAATCCCGTTGGACAAGAGCTCCTCCAACTCAACATCATACTTCACCTGTGTTGCGCTGACCTCCTCGATGGTGACGTTGAGAATAAACTCAAAGTCCCCTCCACCACCGAGCTTAACAACATACCTGTAAAGAAGCCAGTCACCGGCCTTGTATATAACATCAGCAGG
>NZ_RCOS01000068.1 GCF_003947435.1 Candidatus Methanodesulfokora washburnensis | reverse complement strand
GGGTTCAAGGGGACAACTCAGATAAAGATAGAGACATCAGGAAATGTCACATATGCAAAGGATATAACACAGCCTGCGGATGTTGACCAGATATTTGCAGGAGAGGCAGTGTTCAGCTTTGTGAAGATGCCGATAATCTACCTTGACTCATGGGTGTTCCAGAACAACACACTATCAGCTGACCTGAAGGACAAGGACTTAATACTGATAGGAGGACCTGCTGTGAACACTATAGTGAAGTACCTGAACGATGCCAAACTCCTGGATGTGACATTCAAGCAGGTGAACGGAGTATGGGCACTGGAGTATGCAGGGAAGACTTACGACTTAGACACAGTGCTTAAGATATTGGTGGACAATGGATACCTGCCAGCTCCAATATCCAAAGAATACGTGTACAAGGTTGAGGGTGGAAACGGACTTGGTGTGATAGAGTATGCGAAGAGCAGGCCCAAGGACTGGGGATCTGGAAACATATTAGTTGTAGCAGGCACTGACAGGTATGGTACTTTAGCAGCCTCAGTTGCATTAGCTGATCCAACAAAGCTGGTGGCATCAACAGCTCCTGTGTTCTATGCAGCAGGAAGGACAACACCAAATGCTGTTATACTGCTCGGGATAATGCCGACTGCTATTCCACCGCCAGTGCCTCCTGCAGTGCTGACACCGGTGATAGTTGCTATACCAGCTGGAGCGGCTGGATAAAAGAGGTGATTGAATGAGGAGGTTGTTATCCTTCCTTCTTGTTCTTGTCCTCTTGATCCCGTCCCTATCTGTTGTAGGAGAGCCGTATAAAATATACTCTGCCAACCAGCTCAGCGGATCACTGGTAGACAAGGATATGTCGAAGTACAGCATATCAAGGGCTGCGATGAATCTAACCACAGGGAACTTCCAGGTAGCTGTTTTCCTCAAGGATAAGAAATCGATAACTGCGCTATCATCTGCCCTAAGCGAGAAGGGTGAGAAGAAACTATCATCAATGGTGTCGACAAGCAGGGTTGTGGAGACAAAGGATGGAAAGTACATGATAAAGGTGATAGCTGAGGCAAAGAAGCTCCCAATACTCGATGAGATGAAGGAGAAAGGCATAATTCTTGACTATAAAGTGAAGCCTAGGCCAGACATGCCGAACATAACCGCATTGATGGGAGACAAGGAGGAGACGAAGAAGATAGCTGTGGACATGATAGCTGCAAGAGAGGTCATAAGAGCTAGCGAAGTGAACTCAATGGGCTATACAGGAAGCGGGATAACAGTGGCCGTTGTGGACACAGGCATTGACTACAGCAACCCAGACTTGAGGGATGCCCTTGAGTACTATGTTGGAAGCTACTACCAGCCTCTTGATGGAAATTACATAACTGTGAGGGAGCCACTTGTCCTGGATGCTGATGAAGCACAGGTTCTCAATATGGTAGATGTTAGCCCGAATGCAACAGGATACATAGATCTATCCGGAGTGACCGTGGTAACATATGTGCCTTGGGAGGAGGATCTTGATGTGAGCTATACAACAGGCAACACAACCGCCTACGTCGGCAGCATACCATCCAAGAGCGGTACATATAAGTTCGGAATAGCCTATCTTTATGATTTAGATTGGGAATGGGGGATATATTATGCATACAATGTGCTCATGGCAGATCCTGTAACAGCGGGGAACTACACATTAGTTGTCATAGACTGGAACAACGACTCCAATTTCAATGATGAGTACAGCTCAGGCTTATACTACACATATGATGGAGAAAGGATAACATACTATGATGCAAACGGAAATGGGAAATATGATGTAGGCGATGTGTCCCTTGGAGTTGTAGGTGGCTTCTTCTACGACATATGGTGGAACTTCGGATATCCGGGCTACTTCTTCCCGGGATGGGATCTGAAGGGAAGATATCTCTCATTCTTCTACGACTTTTATGGCCATGGAACCCAGTGCACTGGCACTATTGCATCAAGAGGAACTTGGTCTGGGCTTCCAGGAATAGCTCCTGAGGCAAAGGTAATGGGGATAAAGGGACTCTGGATAGGAGATGTGGAGATAGGTATGCTCTGGGCTGCTGGCTTCGATGTGGATCAAGCTGGCAACATTTACTACACTGGATCCCCAAGGGCTGACATAATAAGCAACAGCTGGGGAATAAGCACATTCTTCTATGATGCATTCGGCTTCGGCTACGATCTAGAGAGCATGTTCGAGAACGGCCTTACAACGCCGGGATTCCTCGATCCCAACTTCCCCGGCATACCCATAGTTCATGCGGCTGGAAATGGAGGACCTGGATATGGAACTGTCACAGCTCCCGGAACTGCTTCTGCTGTGATAACAGTGGGAGCATCAACATCCTTCCTGACATGGCCTGGAGGAGTGTTCTACGATGACATAATAGGCTGGAGCGCCAGAGGCCCAAGTCCTCTTGCTGAGGCAAAACCAGATGTGGTGAACATAGGAGCATGGGCCATTACTGTTGCACCCCATTACTATGGAGGCTATGATGTATTCGGCGGAACTTCAATGGCAACTCCGATGACAGCGGGGGTTGTTGCTTTGATGCTTCAGGCAAACCCAAGCTTAAAGGGGAAGCCTGCATTAATAAGATCAATGATACAGAGCACTGCTGTTGATCTGAAATATGATCCGTTCAAGCAGGGCTCAGGAAGGGTTGATGCCCTGAACGCAGTCTCACTGGCACTGAGAATGGCTGGAACTGAGCCTGGAACAGATAAAACAGTCCTCATAAAGACATCAACAAGCAGCACAAAGCTCAAGGAGATGCTCTCAGGTGCTTGGGAAGCTCAATGGGGCATAAACATTCCAATATACATGTGGTGGTATGGAAATCCGCTGCCACCAGTGGAGCTGAACTTGACAAAGCTTGACTTTGCAAATCCATCCGGATCCCTCTATCTGGGAATAGTAGGAAGAAGGGATGTTGTTCCGTTCAGTTTCTCCGTGACGAATCCAACGAGCACGGGACTATCTTTCACCGCAAGAGCGATTACCTATGTGCCCACTGGGGCTCCAAAGACGTATTCAGGTCTACTGGATTACCATCCCGGATGGAGATTCATAAAGTGGTATATCTTCGATCCATCTGAGTTCGAGGGAGCTGAGCTGACGAAGTTCAGCGCTGCAATAGATTACTCCAGCTTTGATTATGACAACGATTACTGGGAAGATTTATGGCCAAGGCTATTCGTCTGGTACTGGGATGGAACTGGAACTCCAACACCCTATGTGAATGCTTTTCCAATAGACTATAACTATGCCGTGGGAACTACAGAGGAGGTTGTTGTACACGATATTGCTGAAAGAGTAAAAGCCTTAGGATCAAACTATAAGATAGCTGTCTATGTGAGAGCTATTAATTATACAAGCTTGAGCAAAGTCCCGTTCATACTCAGGATAACAAATTACAAGAGAGTTACAGACACATCAGTTAAACTTAGTCCTTCATCAGGAAGCATAGCACCCGGAGGCACTGTGACAATAACAGGGAAGCTGACAGCCTCAACTGTCGTTGGACCGCAGCAGGGATACATAGAGCTAGACTTCGGCTCATTCAAGAAGTACATACCGTACACCTATGGTGTGTATCTTCCTCTGTACAGCGTCCAGTACCTGACATACACATCCCCAACTGACATGCTGCTTTACAACCCATCATCTCTAAACGGGGCATTTGACTGGTGGTGGAGATATGAATCAGGGGACTGGAGGGTCTACTACGTGAAACTGATGAACCCAGCTGCGAGAGGCCTGTTTGTTGACTTCAAGTGGACTCAGGACAACAGCACACTTGCAATATACACGCTAAACTCAATAGGTATGTTTGCAGGAGGATACTGGGGCACAGGTGTAAGCGAGCATTGGAATTTAGACGGTGGAACATTTCTCATAGAGAGCATAGCAGATGTTACAGGAAAGTGGAAGAAGGAGATGATAGCCACGCCCTTTGTGAACACATTTGACTGGTATCCAATAGTTTATCAGCAGACAGGGCCCGGATACTACACGATAATAGTGCACCAGCTTGTTCACGGAGGGAAGATGATATATGAGCCGATAAGAGGATATGTGAGCGTTTTAAGCCCATATGACCTCAAGAGATACATGAATCCATGCAACATAACGATGAGGAAAGGAGAGACAAGGCCTGCTGACTTCAGCTGGAAGCTTTGGGCCGAGGCAGGTGTCACATATTGGGGCGAGTCAGCAGAAATAGATGCCGCCTACACATCACCTCTAAAGATAACTCCGGATTATTGGTACACAACTAGTACGCTGAACAAGGGCTACATATTAAACGCATACAAGGATGCAGGCATGGTGATAGACGCGACAAATGCAGTACCTGGTGATTACATAGCTGGTGCGTTCTTCGTAACATTCCATCCGGACTACAAGCTCTTCTATAAGTACTATGGTGCGCCGTACGAGGATTGGATCTCAACTGGGTGGTTTGGAGAGGACTGGTGCCCAGTTCATGTGCCCAGCTAACCCCTCTTCTTTTTCTTTTTTACTATCCGTCGATATACAGTCTAACAGGTTTGAAATCTCGTGATAACAATTTCACTCCTCTGAGAAGCTCAGTATTCTAAATTCATATCCCCAGGAGTCGTAATATAAGTTACCTCCTTCATATTCCAGCTCTCCTCTCTGGTTATCCACAGGATCGGATCTGATAAACCTCTTTTTTGGAGTGAACTCGGATTGTATATCCTCGTTGAATACAAGCCTGAACTCATCGATCCCTCCGAAGTAGAAATCGCTGTACTCAGGGAAGTGTCCTCCGAAGGAGGGATCCACATGAAGCCATCCATATGGCCTTATGTGAAACTGAGCCCAGTCGTGCATGTTGGCTCTAGCCGGATTCACATACCATCCCGACTGCCACTTTGCCGGAACCCCGCTTATTCTGGCAAGCGTTATGAAGAGAAGTGCCTGCATCCCGCAATCTCCTTTTAAGTTTCTGGCAGTGTACTCACTTATATTTTCATAAGTCGAGTACTCGTATGCAGATGCATACTTTACATTTTTTACTATCCACTTGTATATATTCTTGGCTTTCATATACGGATTTCTCTCCCCTTTTGTTACCTCCTCCGACAGCCTTCTGAGAAAGTAGGTGAAGCAGATGTGAGGCGGTTTCTCATCCAGATATCTGGAGAGGGTTTCATCAACCTCAGCTGAGCTTGGCTCAACTTTTGGAAATCTGGAGCTTGATCTGAACTCGTACTCAACTCTGAAGACATCATTCCCCTCGAAGTATATTGTCCTTTGCTCACTGCCCTCATCTGCCAGCAGATATCCCTGAGGATATGCCGATATCAGCTTTATCCCATCCTGTATCTCATTGGGCCTTGGAAATGGAAGCCAGCACCTCACAGTTCCTTCCACCTGCTTTTTCAACCTGATTTCCATCATCACTCTGTACCTAGCCCTTTTCCTCTCCCCTCTCATGACTGATTTTATGTGATCTATCAGAATCCTGTCATCTGTTCTATCCTCTGCCTTAACCCTCCTCTTCCTAGCATCCTCGTTGAACCTGAAGAGATTTGGAATAAAGCTCCTGAAGAACCTCTCCTCCCCATCTATCAGTCTGAAGTCGATTGATCCATCCTCAATCCACTTTCTCAGATCATCCTCGCTGAAATCCCTAACCTCCTGCTTTAACATTGTAAGAGCATCTTCCTTTCTCAAAGAGTAGTCAAATCTCACCCTTCTAAGCCTTTCAAGCTCATACAAAAGCCTTTCTCTCACTATATCAGGAAGCCTTTCATCCTCAAGAAGCTTTTTTATCCTTTTCTCTGCTAGGGAGAAGTCTCCAATCTCAACAAGTCTTCTTATGTCATCCGGCAGACCTGCTGTGAGGAACTCCATATGACCTAGAAAAAACATAGGACAAAAACTTTTTGCAAGGCTTGTAAAGCGAGAGAATAAGGCCTGTCATCAGCACTCGCATTCAGCTGTCTAAGCTTTACGCAATAGACAAAGTACTTAAAGGCTTAAAATAGGGAAATCTCCTGACAATACCTCTCCATGAGGTAGAAAGGTGCCAGAATTTTTGCACCCCACTTCAACTTGAACTTCCTAATGCCCTCATTTATCCCCAGCCCCATGTTCACCTTCTTCCCCATTTCAATGCTTCTGTCGATCAGGTTTTTGAGGAGGAGATCGGAGGCTCCAGGAACTTTTCTTTCCGATGTGAAGTTGAACAGATAGAATGAAAAGGCATCTGATGATTTTATATCAGCTATTGTCACGGCTATAAGTCTTCCCTCCTGTCTTGCCTCTAATATAAGGGGTTTTGCAGCTCTCACGTATTCAGGCAGTTTTCTGAGCATTATCTCATGCTCCTTCAGCCCCTTTCTCCTCACAAAATCCCTTATAAAATGAAGATGCTCGTCTTCCAGTTCTGTCTCCCTAACTTTTACATCTTTCTCAGCTCTTTTTATCAGATTTCTTATCTTCTTGTTGATTTTCAGCGATTCAGCGTCGAGAAAATAGTACTCATCTGATTCTATGACATCATATCCCTCTATCTTTCTAGGGGAAGCTACTAAAACCCTGACAGGCCTGTGCCTGTCTATGGCTCTCTGAAGAGATTTCTCAAGATCTCCCTCGTCAAGGGAGTAGCCTATGAACCTGATCTCCCCTTCTCCATAGTAGTAGATGAATGGGCCCTCGTTTGACCACTTAAGCCCTGAGAAAGAGCACATGTAGCTGGGAATCTGCTCCGGTATGTATGCTCTTCTTGTAAGGTCCACGGGAAAAAAGAGTGAATGCTTAAAGAAAATCTCTCTTTTATTACATTATAATAGTTTCCGATTTCGTTAACTTCTGCTGACAGTTAGCAATCAGATTCAGAACCGAAAACTTTTCCAGAATACGACTTCAGTTGAAGTAGAGTAAGCTTTAAGACTGCTAACAATTAAATTTCCTGTCCATCCTCTTTATTGATGCCCAGGAAAAGGATTGTAATAACGGGAAATGTGCATGATGTCGGTTATAGACCCTTCCTTCTTGGCATTGCAGGATTTCTGGGAATAGAGAGGTTTTATGCCGATAACATAGTGATAGATGGAAAACAAGCTGTTGAGATACTTATAGACTCCTCAGAAGACAAGATTTCCGCATTTATTGACCTAATTGAGAGAAAAAAGCCTGAAGCTGCTGTTGTGGAGAGCATTCAGGTAGAGGATTACTCAGGAAATGTGATGGAGATGGAGAGCTACTACAGATATCTTACAGCCCTTCAGCTCGAGAAGATAGTTACATATGGAGGCCAGATGTTGAAGAAGCAGGATTTAATGTTAGAAAAGCAGGATTTAATGTTGGAGAAACAGGATGAAATGTTGAAAAAGCAAGGTGAGATGTCTGGAAAAATGGATAAGATGCTGGAGAAACAAGATCAAATGCTGGAGAAGATGGATAAGATGCTGGAGAAGCAGGATTTAATGTTAGAAAAGCAGGATGAATTTTCTGGGAAAATGGATAAGATGCTGGAGAAACAGGATGAGACAATAAAAGCCATTAGAGAAGAGGGAAGAAAGACTAGAAAGAGGATATCCTCCAGTACAAAGCTTATCTCATCAAAACTGGACAACATAACTTATCTGTTGGAGGAACGATTCAAAAGACTTGAGGAAGAGGTTGAGAGGATAAAGAAGGCTCTTATAAAAGCAGGGATAGATATTCAATAACGAAATATATTTTGAGCTTAGAATATTTCCTAGGATTTCAGGGATATATGCCTGAGAAGCTCGATTCCGGTGAATTCGGAGAGCTATGTGTAATCAGAGTCGTAAAGTAACAGCTGTTATATGTACAGCTCAACCTCCTTTCTCCCCTTCTTTCTCCTCAGGATTTCCTGTACTATTGAGAGAAACTCATCTCTGCCTATCAATCCCATCTCTATTGCCTCATCACAGCTTACTCCAGTTCTCCTCTCTATCTCCCTGTCTATCTCAAGCCTGTCCTCGTGATCTGTCAGCTCATAAAGGCCCATCATTCTGAGGAGAGAGCGGACCATTCTGCTCATATGATAAAGCAATGTTTTCCCTTTTTAAATTTTGGTATCTAGATATCGATGACCACAGGCCTTTTCATATCGCTCCTCATCCATCCCCTCCTCATCCCTGCTGTGTTGTAGTCTATTCCCATCCTGTAATCCCTGTCCAGAACTATAACTCCAGCTATCCCCCTTCCAAACTCGGAGCTCATCTTTGATATAAGGGCTCTGGCTATCTCATCTGCTCTCATCCCCATCTCAGCCATCATTCCTGCTCTTGTCCCAAGCCCCATTTTTATTATGTACTCCCCTATTCCCGTTGCTGAGAGAGCTACTCTGCTGTCTGCATAAGTTCCAGCTCCTATTAAAGCTGTATCCCCTATTCTCCCCGGAAGCTTCAGCCACACGCCTCCTGTTGAGGTTGCTGCTGCAAGATCCCTTCTCGAGTCCACAGCCACAGCACCGACAGTTCCATGCAGAAGGTCGGGATATCTGTCCAGAAGATCCTTGTTCACCTTGTAGTACCACTCCTTCCTCCTGAAAACCTCCATCAGCTTCCTATACTTCTCCATCTTCTCCTCTGTTATGAAGTTTGAGATCTCAAGCCCCAGTTTTACTGCAAATTTCTCAGCAAACTCTCCAGAAAGTATGACATGATCTGTCAGCTCCATGACCTTTCTCGCAGCCCTTATCGGGTTTTTTATCCTCTTCACGCATGCAACAGCCCCAGCTTTTCCTCCCGACATTATTGCAGCGTCCATCTCAACCTCTCCTGCTATGTTGAGGCATGAGCCTGAGCCTGCATTGAAAAATCCACTGTCCTCCATCACAATTACGGCTCTCTCCACCGCATCTAAGGAACTTCCACCCGATGCCAATACTTCTGCACCGGATTTAACGGCCTCAAGAAGGGCTTCATGCTCCTCCCTAGATGCAGATGTTATCTGACCGGCTCCTCCATGAACTACTATTGCCCACATACGCTGTCCTGAAAGAGGAAAGTTAAAATTATTTATCTCCGGATGCTATGTAGAGGCGGTTGCCATATGGACTACGAAATATCCACGAAGGTTAGCAGAAGCCTAGTGGAAAAGGCAAGAAAATACGGGATAAACTTAAGCGAGCTTATGAGAAAGGCTATTGAGGAGGAAGCAAGGAAAAGAGAGATAGAATGGGCCCTTACTATTATGGAAGAGATTTCCGATAAAGCAAGGCTGGATAAGCCATCAAATCAGCTTATCGGGGAGTTCAGAGATCCAAAAGTGAGATAGGACCAAAAGGTGATTAGATTCTAGTACCATGACAGAACGATATCTAAGGGAGGAAGAGTCTGAGAGATCTCATCCTCTCAGAAATAGATAGCAAGAGGAAGAGGCATTTTCCCAGTTTTTAATCAAGATAAATGCGAGGAGACTCCCGACTTCAGTTGTGGAGTAGGTTACGAAGCTTCAATCTCCTGAGCTGATGGACACAAAACTATTTTTATGAAAAGTTTATTAAATAGTTCCAGCTAGCTGAATTTGGGGTGAGATTTTGGAGATGTTCAGGACCCAGGACTGGAAAACTGAGAAGCATGTCCCAGTAATAGAGATAGTTGAAAGGAAAGGGGATCAGGTTACTGTCAAGGTGACCGTGGGAAAGGAGATACCGCATCCAAACACAACTGAACATCACATAAGATGGATTTCCCTTTACTTCCTCCCGGATGGTGAGAACTTCCCGTTTGAGATAGGAAAAGCTGATTTCAATGCCCATGGAGAATCAGTTCAGGGACCAAACAAAGGCACAGTTTACACTGAGCCAATAGCTTATTTCACCTTTAAGACCGGTAAGAAGGGAAAGATGATAGCTTTCAGCTACTGCAACATTCACGGCCTCTGGAGGAATGAGGAGCCACTTCCATGATTTTACTTAGCAATTCCCCATTACTTTTTTAGCATTAGAATGGAAAATCCAACTTTTATTCAACTTTTTATATTTCATCTGGCTTCGGCTGTCATGCTTGTGGTGTTCAATCCGAAGGAGGAGAGATGGAGCAACCTCGTTAAGGAGCTCATAAACGACCTTCAGGAATCCCTTAAGGACAATCTGGAGGGAATAATAGCCCTTCCTAAGGAGGAGGATGAGGTCTATGGGAGCAATGTCCTCATATTAGTTAGGGATGACAGCTTGGACACAGCGAGAAGAATATCCAAAATAATAGGGAAGTATGGCTACTCAGTTCTCCCGACAATAGCCACAAAATACGATGGGGAGATCGTCAACTCCTTCATGAAGAAAGCGGTATAAGAAATGAGGTCACTTTCCAGCTAATCTCATCGAGCTAACCCTTATCTCCGGGGTGATAACCCCTGAGATGCTTCTTCTCTTCTTTCCAACTAGCTCCGCCCTTTTCAGGAAGTCCATCATGTTTATACCAAATCCCACTTCCTTGAGGCCAGATTTTATCTCTCCTTCCTCTATGAGGAAGCCTAGGGATATCAGGCCTGAGAACTCTCCATTTGCCAGATTTGGTGTGTCATCAGTGGAATAAAGAAGAACTCCTCTTCTCATTGACAGGAGATCATCCTCATCTGCCTCAATCCCTCTTGCCTCAAGCAGGGCATTGTTCATCGATATAGATGGAGGGGATGAGTAGCCTCTGCTAGCATTTCCAGTGCTCTCAATTCCCTCCTTAAATGCTGTGTAGCTGTTGTGTATAGCTGATCTGAATACGCCAGAGGATATCACCTCAGTCCTTCTAGTTGCCACTCCCTCATCATCGAATCCCCTTGTCCCAGTTCCTCCCTCAATTGTCCCATCATCCACTATAGAGATCTCCTCCCTTCCAATAGAATGTCCAATTTTTCCCGATAGAAAGCTTCTCCCCTGCTGAATGTTCTCCGCATTTGCTGCTGCCGAAACTAGGAATCCTATGAAGTTTGGGGCTGAAAACGGATGTATAACAACGGGATAATCCCCTGTCTCTATCTGTATTGAGTTAAGGGACATCAAAGCTAGCTCGGCAGCTTTTCCTCCGACAAACTCGGGATCAACTGAGGAGAGGCTTCTTCCATCGTTTGCCTCCATGCCGACGCTGCTCCTCTCTCCATCTTTTGCTCTTATGTATGAGCTTATGCTTATAAAAGTCCTCTCCTCCTCCTGCTCATCCCTTCCCTGTACCTCGGTTTTAACATGGGATAGAACTGCATCGCACGAGATAGAATATATCTTATCGGATATTTTTGCAGCCTCTATAATCCTCTTAACTATTTCAGCAGCCTCAGAAACTTCCATATCAGCAATTCTCCTGTCGAATATCCCCCTTACATTGGAATTCCCCATATCAGGAAGCCCTTTTAGATCTTTATCCTCCATGCTTGCATCGCATATCTCCTCAGCTTTTCTTACGGCATCCTCTATTTTCCCCAGATCGGTTGTGTAATAGAAGCCCATTTTTCTCCCCTTTATCACCCTAACTCCAGCTCCCTCAAATCTTCTCTCCTCCGCCCTCTTTATAGCCCCTTTCTCAGCATGAATGCTTATCACTCTTCCCCTCTGGATGAAGATCTCCTTCTCCATCATCTCAACCCCCCAAATACAACCTCCCTCACCCTTATATGAGGGGATCCTGTTGTGACAGGAACCCACTGTCCCTGCTTTCCGCAATTTCCCGGTGAGAATTTCAGATCCTTCCCCACCAGTTCAATGTTTCCTAGGATCTCAAGCGTGTTTCCAGCTAAAGCAACTTCCCTAAGTCTCTCCACCAGCTCTCCATTTTTTACAAGCCATCCTTCCTCAGCCTTGAACATGAACTGTCCCTTTGCTGGCTCTGTATATCCATATAGGCTTCCTATTGCATAGATTCCCTCTCTCATGTTCAGAATCTCATCTAGCTCTGCATCTCCCTTATCTATGAATGTGTTGCTCATCCTGACTATGGGGGGATTTCTGAAGTTCATGGCTCTTCCATTTCCGGTGCTCTCAACACCCATCTTGGAGGATGTCTCCAAGTTGTGCATAAAGCTCTTCAGAATACCCTTATCAACTATCACCTTTCTTCTCCCCTCAGATCCCTCGCTGTCGAACTTGTAGCTCCCATATAGCCCTTCCAGCGTGGGATCATCCACTATGTTGATTTCATTGCCAACTCTCTGCCCAATTCTGCCCTCCAGTATGCTCATTCCAGCTAAGACTTCATCTGCTTCAGCAGCATGCCCAAATGCCTCGTGAACAAATACTCCTGCAAGCTTTGGATCCAGAACAGCCTGAAATTTCCCAGCTGGAGCGGATTTAGCCGATAAAAGCTCTACTGCTCTTCTTGCTGCGGTCTCAGCTAGGTCAAATGACCCCTCTATTGCCTCATATCCAATTGTCCCTCCAGTGCTTTCAAGAGCTCTCTCCGTTACTCCAGCTCTGTGAGCATAGGCTGAAAAGGAAACCCTTGTCCTGTATATTTTCTGCCTCACCTTTGTCCCTATGCTGTTGACAACCTCCTCCTCAAGAAATCCGTCCAGATAAGACACATTGAAGTTCCTGACCTCCTCTATCATCCCTCTTTTGCATAGATCAACAGCATCTCTTGCCTTTCTGTCAACTGGAACTTGATCAGGTGGGATCTTCACTGAATGGATATAACTGCCTGTATAGGGCTTTCCATGAACCTCGATTTCCTCTTTTTCACAGGTTTTTGCAAGCTTTATTGAGCTTTCAACAAGCTCCTTAAGGCTTGGGCCTGAGCTGAATCCCCAAGCTCCATTGAGAAGCACTCTCACAGAGTAGCCCGATTCATCTCCTGAGGATAGCCTTCTTATCACTCCGTTCACAACAAATACCTCTGTAATTGAGATTTTTTGATGCCTTATCTCGACAAACTGTGCCCCTAGATCGAGAGCATAGGAGATCGCTTC
>NZ_RCOS01000067.1 GCF_003947435.1 Candidatus Methanodesulfokora washburnensis | reverse complement strand
GAGAGTGATATTATAAGAGATAGACCTGGGGAAATCAAATTTATATAGTATTTACTTTTTAACTATATAAATTAATATACCCATTATGCATAATTCTGTGTGTAGGATCAGGCAACATACTTTTTACATGTAAAACAGTAGTACTCTCCTGTCAGAGATATAATTAAGGGGGTCTCACATAATTAGACAGGCTCTGCTCCCTTGTTTCTCCGCCGATCTTTGCTTTTTTCGTCTTATCAATACCATTTCCTCCTTTATCATATTTTCAACTTAACTATAGCCCTTCAAAATTCTTTTTATCCCCAGTATGAACAAATAGAACCAAACAAAGTAATGAAGAAAGCTAATTCCTCTCTATGCTTAAGTGTAGCCATCAGAACTTCCTATTCTCGATAAGAGATCAATTTATAGTCTCTTCAGTTAATCGCTTAAAAGGGCTTTTAGTATTCTCTCCTCCCTTTCAGCCTTCATTCTTTTCCTAAGAAGGATAGATGCTGCAACAGCAACTATCACTAATGGAATAAGGATTGTACATAGCTGTATAGTATTACTTGACTGCACATACGACTTTAGAGAGGCTATATCCGGATAGCACGTCAGATAGCCAGATTGGGGGATAGAACGTACAAGACCTCCACGCCCATCCTGAAGTAAAGGTTCTCATCATCATTCGCAATGTATATGCTTGAGATCTCAAGCTCAGGAGGATTAATGGATCTTGGTGGAAAGGTTATCAACGGACTGACTGAGCCCCAGTCGTTTGAGTCCCCATCTATCTTGATCTTTCTAACCAAGGAACCTATGATGTAGGCCAAACTTCGGTCTAGCTCCGGTGTAGGCCAAACATAGGAATCTGCGTCTATGTAGAAGTCTATCCCTTTCTGAGTATACCCTATGTCCCGTTTATCTACCAGATCTCCATGTAGTTTAACCCATGCCTCGTGTTTGGTGTCAATTTATAATCTCAACCTTTGGGAAAAGTGTTGTTCCACTTGAACAGCAGTGCCTCGTAATAGAAGTTGTCTCCTGAAAGAGAGAATTTGATGAAGTAATCCGCCCCCTGTAATCTGCACCATATTCGCCTGTCTTCGCCTGTCTGAGGATTTCTATCAGCATATATGCAGATAGCTATACTGCGCTCATAGTCTTTGGAACTTGGCATTACACCGTAATACTCAATGCGGAAGTATATTTTTTCTCCCTCCTCCTTCATGTAAACTGCTTTAACATCCATCCAATCAGCATTGTAGGCTCTTGGTGGGGAATATATTAGGACATAACCCTGAGGCTGACCGTAAACGAATGGAAGTGGAGATAAGAGAATTATCAGGGCTATTGGGATGAACATCCTCAGAGGATTCATCCTCTTTTCACCCTCTAACCTAAGTTAAAATGATTATTTAAAGACTATTTCCAAAAATTCTCTAAGATTTTATGCCCCAATATTACCTAAAGCTTCTGGAGATCTGCTATGCGCATACTTCTTAGTAACTCGAAGACAGCAGATCCGAACTACTTGGTATATGACAGGAAACAGCCATTAAAGAGGAAGCCTCACTAGCCCTGAAACAATGGGAAAATAGTTCTTATATCCCTGCCTTTGAGCTACAGGAACTTTATTCGCTAAGCAGAATTCTCACTACCTCCTCTTCTCTCCTCTCCTTTGACCTTCTGTGGATCACAATAAGAAGAATCATCACAAGGAGAAAAATGGGCAGTAGATAGAGAAAGTCAATTGATGCTGAGGTTTTTGTTACTGGGCTTTTCTGCTCCGGTGTTTGTTGAGGTTGCTGTTGTTGAGATGATGACGGAGGAGGTGTTTGCTGTTCCGGAGGAGGTGGTGGAGGAGGAGGTGTTTGCTGTTGAGGTGATGAAGAAGGTGACCTCGTAAACAAGTATACATAATAATCAGCCGATCCAGCTGCTATATAGCTTCCATCGGATGAGATAGAGACGCTAAGCACATCGGCTCCTGTCTTATACCTCCAGATTAGGTTCTGGGCATTAAGCACCTGTATACTTAAGAAAAGAAAAAGCAGAATTAGTAGGAATAGATAAGTTCTCATAATTCCAATGTGGAAAGCCTTAGGTTTAAACTTTGTTTTAATTTTTATTAAATCTACCTTATTGAACGGTAGTTTCCAAGAATAAGAGCAGTAGGCAGCCATAAAGGCTTAAAGCTTAGCTATAACCTGAAGCATTATTTCTCTAAAATGATGCTTCAATCCCTCATTTGGGACTCGTATTCCCTCTTCAGTGCTAGATAAACGTTCTCAGATATCTCCCCCCTCTTTCTAAGCTCCTCAAGCTTTCTAAGATATTCCCTTATTCGATCTTTCTCATCCTCCAATTTTACAGATTTCTCCTCAACTTTTTTGAAGTGTAGAGCCACTCCTTCCAGCCTGTCCTTTCCCTTGACGATCATAGGACCAATTACAACCTTCGCATCCTCCTCATGCATTCTAACTGAGTTATACTCAAGGTTGCCCTTCTTTGCGACAAGCCTTAAAATAGAGTTCACAACAACGGCATCTCCATCTTTTATCCCAAGGACTGACATCAGCTCCTCCGATAGCTCCAAGCTCCCCATATCAGAATTGTCCTTGCTTATATGCACATCATATCCTATCTTATCGAGGGCGGCCTTTATCGAATCTATGAGCGATGAAAGCTCATCTTCCTTTATGGCAGCTTCTCCCCTTCTTTTCACAATAAGCATAGCTCTGTAAAGCTCATTCAGATATTGATCATTTTTCTGGGGATTTTTCAGGTACTTTGAGAGGTCGAGGATAGGCGAAGACTCACCTTCGCTCTTCACGACGGTAGCCATAACTGAGGTCCCAGATATCTTGGTTTCCAATATATTCTCAGCATCCTCCACAGCTTTTTCGAGGAAGTTAACTATATCCCAGTATTTCTTCTTAACTATATCCCAGTATTTCTTCTCCCTAGCTAAATCTAGAGGAGTTTTCCCACCTCCGTTTTTAGCATTTATATCTGCTCCTCTATCCAATAGAAGCTTGGCGATATCGAGATGACCCTTATCAGCAGCAAGATGGAGAGGGGTCCAGCCAGCTTTACTCTTCGCATTTACATCTGCTCCTCTATCCACTAGAAACTCAACGACATCAAGACGACCATTAGCAGCAGCCCAATGGAGGGGGGTCTCGCCAGCTTTACTCTTTGCATTTACATCTGCTCCTCTATCCACTAGAAGCTTGACAACATTAAGGTGACCATAGTAAGCAGCCCAATGGAGAGGAGTCCAGCCATCTTCATCCTTTGCATTCACATCTGCACCCTCATTAAGAAGCCTCTTCACCTTTTTCAGATCTCCTCTGTTAGCTGCATCAAAGAGATCATCATTCAGGGGACTCATTTCCCTCCCACGACCATAGGCTATCATAGCTTTATTTATTTTTCGCATATACATCCGCACTCTCATCGAGGAGCTCCTTTACTTTTTAGATGACTGAGATCCATTTCTCTCCCAATCTCATGCATAAAAGCTCTACTTATAATATTTTCTGCCCGCTATAAGCAATGAAATTCCTTCTCATAATTATCTTAGCGAGGGAAATACATTTTTCTTCTCGACATCCTCAAGGAATAACTTCATCCCTCTCCCTTGACCATCGTCCCTTCCAGTATTTCCGTCTTCCCCGCTTTGACCTCTGTCTCAGCTCCTCCCTTTATCTCCCTCAGTTTCCCCTCATACTCAGCCTTAAGCCTTTTATAGAAAGAATGAGGTTAGTGATGAGACTTATAAAGATCCTCCAGCCTCTTTAATACCCCTTTCATATTCTTCCTTCAGCTTTCTATATACATCTTCACCTATTTCTCCCTTTTTATGGAGTTCTTCCAGCTTTTCCAGGTACTTTCTTATCTCATCCGCACTCAGCTCTCTTGTCCCTTCCATTTCCCTGACGAGAGTCCCCTCCATCGGTTTTTCCTCTTCTTTAACAACCGTAGCACCTTCAGCAGCCTTTACTTCAGTTTCAGCAGCCTTTACCACGGTTTTTGCCCTATGCCTGAGATAAACTGCTGCAGAGAGGACGATTGCCACTAAAACACCTATTAGGACATAGAGATATGGGGATAACTCCCTCTTCCATAAAGCTTTTGCAATTTTTGGACCATTCATCAGGACAGGATCTGAGACAAGGTCGTTGCCCTTTGCATCCCCTCCCCATCCCTGGAATACCTGTACATATGGGAATTCAGCGGGGCCTTCCCTTCTGTCAATTTTTGCATATACGGTCGCACCTTCATCGTACCAGCCGGACCCTGAGACCACTCCGTAATCCGATTCTACTCTGAAGTAGTACTGATGCTTGAACATAGCTGTAAGGGATAGAGGTCCTCTCACAGTTATGGTCCTCACAGGGCTTGTATCCCCATCGCTCCATCCTGTGAACAGATACCTCTCCCCCTCCCTCACATAGATCTCTCTATTCACGCTCAAAGTGTGGGATGATCCTTCTCCCCAGCTGAACTCAGCTCTTCCTTTGTACTCCTTTCCATCCACGAGAAAGCTCATGGGCGGTGAGGTCTCCACAGTCACTTTGTAAAATCTGACTGTTTTGAACATAGCTGTAAGGGATAGAGGTCCTCTCACAGTTATGGTCCTCACAGGGCTTGTATCCCCATCGCTCCACCCTGTGAACAGGTACCTAACATCACCGCGTGATATGCTCTCATCTACCCCTATAATGTGAGAAGATCCTTCATCCCATTTGAAAACAGTTGTTTCGCTCCAATTCCTTCCATCAACCGTGAAGGGAAGACCTGGAGGGGAAGTCCCTATTGTCACCTGGTATGTGGGAACCTCCACCCTAAAGCTAACCCATCCGCTGGAGGAACCAACATAGTCATCGTTTCCGGGCCAGCTAGCCCTCACATACCACAAGCCAGTGGAATCCGGTGATATGGTGTAGCTGAAGTAGCCGCTTTCACTCGAAGTGACTTCAACAGTGCTCTCTCCCTTCGGAGATCTTATTGTCAATTTAACCTGAGCTGAAACCCCTGGTGATATGCTTCCGCTTACTGTCACGCTCTGCCCAATCCTAACATAGTTGGGAGTTACGCTCAGGGACATGAAGGACTGCTCCTTTGTTCTTATCACATCTATCTTAATAGTGTTGCTTGTGCACAGCAAATTTCCATTAATATCGGTCAGCTGGAAGTAAAGGAAATGAGGGCCTGGAACATCCCCGTAGAAAGTTCCTACAAGTACTGCATTTCCGAGAGGGGGATAAGGACCCAGCACAGGGGATTCATGGATCGATCCATCAGGATAGGTCTCATAAATTTTGATAAAATACTGAGCGCGGGATGTATCTTCCCACCATATGTATAACCTTGTCGTCCCCTTATATGCTACTGTATCACTATCAGCCCCTATCCTGCAACTCCCACCGGATCTTCCATCGGAAGGTGGAGAAGGGGGAGGACCTGGCATAGCCATAGGGGGTTGTGCGGTAACAAGGTATATTGAAACGAGTAAGAGAGCAATACATAGATATACCGCGTATCTCATAGGGGATCCCCTAAAAGAAAAGTGCAGGGATAAATAAAAAGTTTACTGTAAATTTTTTATAAGGTGAAAATTTTGCATTTAATGGAATTCATGAATAAATAATATGCAAGCTTTTTTTAACAGATTGCAAAGTTAATTCCCAAGACTTCTTCATATTGTAATAAAAGTAAGCTTTATAAAGAAGTGGCCATTGATCATGGAATATGATCGCTAAGTATCCGGAGTTGGCTAAGTTCAGCAGCTATGAAAGTATCCTTCAGGAGCTGGAGAAGAAGGACATCCTTCGGTACATTGTTGAGTACAGAAAGCTGAGGGATGAGGTTCACAGGATGATAACAAGGATGAGAGATGAAGGTTTTGATGTAGACGATGAGATGAAAAAGCTCGATTATATAAAGAGGATGGCCCCATCCCTAGCTCCAAAGGTAAAAGATCCCCAGGGTTTTACAAGGGAGCTCGTAGGATATATTCAGACCCTTGAATCAATGAAATCCATCTTGGAGAAGAGATACAATGAAGCAGAAGAGGTAAAGAAATATTTAATGAGGCTTGAGGAGTTATATGAAAAGGGTGAGGTGAAGGAGGAGGCTTATCTAAAGCTAAGGGCTGAATATGAGGATAAAATGAGGAAAATAAAGGAAAGAACTGGAACAGAGGTTATAGGGAAAGAGACGGATGTTATGGAAGGGAAAGGTGAGACGGAGATAAAAAGATGAAATCTGCCTTTTGCACCTAAGCAGTCTTAAAGTTAAGAAAAACTGATTGCTTTCCATGAAAGTCTCCTAATAAAAAGCCGTTGGACGCTTTGCGGAGTAAATATTACTCAGAAGGCCTGAGTTAAACTTTTAATATATACTATGGTGTCCTCTGCACGATGGAGGGCGACAGCTCAGCTTTATTGAATAAGAAAGTTTTAAGCTTTCTAAGGGAAGTTGGAGGAAAAAGATTGGAGTTTGATCTGGATGAGGCCTCATCTAAGCTTTCAATTCAGAGGAAGGATCTTGAAAAAGCACTTTTCTCTCTACAGAGGGAGGGATATTTAAGAATAATTAAAATACCTCCATCAGACACTGTTCTTGAGGAGATCAAGAATGAATTAAGGGAATTAGACGGCCTTTTCTTGGCTGATGAGATCTCTTCAGAGGAATATCTGAGGAAATGGAGGGAGAAAACTGAGATAACTGATATCAAAATGAGCCCAATGCCATCCATAGATATAAAAGTTATTTTAAGCGGGCTGAGCAATCTGCTTGAATATCTGGAGAAGCTGAACGAGGTAGATGCATCGGATAATACGAGAAAAAAGCTGATGAAGGAGTATAATGATGAGATTGTGCCCCTTGCAGAGAACCTCGGGAGATTGCTGGAGGCCTCAATAAGCTATCTAAGCACGGTTAAGGGAAAGCTGAATGAACTATGTGATAAGCTTGAGCTGATAAAGATAGACTCGAAGGTAAGGGGAATTGATAGAAGAGATGACTTGAAAATCCTCATGAAGGAGGCGGATTCTATCATGAAGAGAGTAAGCTCACTGATGAAAAAGTTGGACACTGGATCTGCTGGGGAAGTAGATGCAAAAAAGCTGGAGGAGGAGAAAATAAAGCTTGAGGAGGAAAGGGAGGTGATAAAGGCAAAGCTCTTGGTGGAGGGCGAATCTGCTGAGCTTAAAACTCGAATTTTATCTATAGATAAGAGAATAGCTGATATTAGGGCAGAGCTCGAGACAGAAAAGGTGAAAAAAGATAACATAGATGAAATTCAAGAGAAAATGAGCTCCTTGCATGAGAGAGGTCTGCTGAAGGGTGAGATATATGAGGACATCAGGAGATCCCTTGATATAATAAATAAGCTGAGAAAAGCCTTAGCAGAATTGGGAGATGTAGAGAAAAAAGTTACTCTGAACGATGTAGAGGGGCTAAGATCTATTCTGAAGGTTCTCGAGGAAGTTCTTGCTAATAGATAAATTACAGTTTCCAACTAGAAATAGAGCTTATACAATTAAGATAAAGTTAAAAATTTTAAAGAAAAAGTTATAAAATAAAGCCGCGGAAAACACTTATGCAGAGGAGGCTCTGTTCTGCATTTTTGATCCTCTTGCTTCTAGTTCCACTTGAATTTTCTGCATCGGCATCCCCGGATTATAGGCTTACAAATTTCTCCCTTTACATAAAGTATACAGATGGAGAAATTTACAGAGCTGTGCTTGTGGAGAACGAATCCGCCTATTCCATTCCTATTCCAAGCCCAGACAACAGGGAGGCTTTATATAGATGGAGGTTCACAGTGCATAATTTTCTTGTTCTGGATCGAAATGGAAAAGTGGTGGAGGATTCAAACAAATATTTCGAGATATCAAGAGCTGCATTCTCACTGCTTAGTTTTGAGGCATCGGATTCGCTGACATCTCGGGCTTCCCTGTTTCGGGAGATAGCTGGGTTGAGTGAGCAGCTAGATATTCTTCAGTTGATAGGCAATGTGCTCGGTCATGCAGTCGGGGTGCTATCTAAATGGTACCTAACTGGAGGGACGAAGTCCGCCAATGAGGCGATAAACAAGAGTCTGAAGATGACCATCAAGAAGCTTGCTGGCTATATGCTTACAGCCGCCAAATCAGAAGCTGCTGGCTCGATAAACATATTCACCTACGCGATGCGTCTGCAATTAAGAGATGCTGCAGATAGACTTGAGAGGGCAGCCACCTTCATGAAGCGCATTGAAAACTCCATTCTCAGAGGGGAGAGTATCATCATTGAGTTCAACGATATAAAGAATTATATTGATGATTCAGAGGAGGGAAAGTCCCTCGGCTTCTCAGCAATGACAGGTCTGCAGAGAGCGTATCAGAAAGGGGTTGCCGGCTACCTAGAAGGAGTGGTCAAGAGTATTATAAAGAGCATGGATCCAACCCCAATAACCGAATTTTACTTTACTTTGATGGATGACATGAAAGACATGGCTGATCTGAGGGAGGTTATATATCTGATGAGCGCTAGAAGAGCTGAATACATTCTGGCCGATGAGGTGCTCAGGGAGAAGGTGAGGGATTGGCAGGCAGTCTTCCTCAAGAATCCTCCCTCGGCAGGCCCGGTTGAACCGGAGTATGAGATCCTCATTGGAAGTCATTCAACGGATGGAAACGAGAACATCGGAGCGGTCTACATCAACGGCACGAGCCTTACTCTGCCAGTTGCTATCATGAGGAAGAAGGGCGTCTTCAGCATTGCTGCTGTCTCTCCGAGGGGATACAGGTTCCTGAGGTGGGAGTGCGGTGGTATGGTAAAACTTGGTGATAGCACAATGCAGACAACATCTGTTACTGTGGAGGGAGATGGCTGGATATCAGCTGTATTTGAGGTCGTGCCATCCCCCTCAGGGAATGGCTCGGACATCGTATTTACTCTGGATATATCTGGAAGCATGAATGATGTATGGGATGGAAAGAAAAAGATAGATTCAGCGAAGGATTCGGCCATAGCTCTCCTCAGGTCCCTCTCCACAAACGACAGGGTCTCCATAGTTAGTTTTGAATCCACAGCTCATCTGGATCTACCGCTCACTCAAGATAAATCTAGGGCTATTGATGTGATAAAGGGGCTTTCCGCTGGAGGATCCACAAATATCGGAGATGCTATTGTCAAGGCATTGGAGGAGCTTAAAAGAAATGGAAGAGGATCTCAGATGGCGATAATACTCTTCACCGATGGGATGATAACCACAGGGATGAGCAGAGAGGAGATAATGAACGGTCCTGTTCAGGAGGCTATATCGATGGGAGTGAGGATATACACAATAGGTTATGGAAATCCCAATGAACTGGATGATGTGTTCCTGAGGAGATTGGCTGAGAGCACGGGAGGGAAGTACTGCTACTCATCTGATGCTTATCAGCTTGAGAATGACTTCGTAGAGACTGGACAGGTGGCATCTGGATGGAAACTATTGCTTTCATTCCTGGGAAAAGTTAAGGAGGGTGAAACTTCAGCAGCAGGATTCCTATACGTTCCAGCTGGGCTTAGCGCTCTTAAGGTGATACTGAACTGGAGAGGAAGCATACTCGACCTGAAAGTAGTATATCCCAACGGAACTATTGTTGAAGCCTCTGATGCATCGGAGAAGCCGAAGTACATCACAGTTTACAATCCACCTCCAGGGAACTACACGATATTGGTCTATGGAAGGGACGTGCATGGGGAGGAGTACTATAAGGCATGGACAATGGCGATTCTAGGTCCTTTGAACATAATTCCACCAGCTGGTGGTGGAGGAGGTGCATCGTCCGGGCAGGTACAGGGACCTTCAGAGGTGCAGATACAGAGATATTCAGGGGTAGAGGGCTACTTCTGGATCCTGCTTATCTCCCTTATAGTGGCCTCAGCTATGATTTCTATATCCCTGTATTATAGCAGAAGGCCCTCATACTATCTCATTGATAAGAGCGGGAGAGTGTTGCTGAGATGCTCGAAAAGGGACAGGGTATATGGAAGGGAGGACTTCATTGGAATTCTGAATGAGAACATGCTGAAGTACATATCCAGAAGAGAGAAGGGAGGGCAGTTCAGAATATTTAAACAAGGAAAATACTATTATATAGTTGATAATTTCAGCACAAATCCGACTTATCTAAATGGAAGAGACATAAGAGGGAGAGGTCCCGTTAAGCTGGAGAATGGATCGATAGTAGGGATACCCGGTGTTTTGGAGGTAGTGTTCCGGTACTCATAACATCTTTTCGAGCAACTGGGTCCTCCTAGCTATTGAAAATGAACTTCATTTTTTTGACTTCTTTTATTCTCCGCTTATGGACTGGAAAGCCTTTTACTCGGTCTTTTTCTGATCCTCAATTCAACCCCTCTCACCCTCGCATATTCCGGAAAGCTGAGAGGAAGTACCTCCACAGTTCTCCCCATCCCCCTCCTCCCGGGAAAGGCCTCAGAGAACCCTTTGAACCTGAACGAAGCGGAGCCTAGAAGAACCAAGGCATCCCTTTCCAGGAGGCCTAGATCAACGTATCCCTTCACTACCCTCCACCACCCCTCCAGCCCAGTGACCTCATCCAGAAAGATAATGGAGCTCTTCACTCCATTTCTCTCTTTAAACCTCCTGTAGAAGTTCAGGACATCCCTCAGCTCCTTTGAATCGGAGGCGAGATCGCAGTTGAAGTAGAAGATCGATCCCGAGCTTCTCCCCTTCAGGAGCTCAGATATGAGGAGCTTCACTCCCGTCGTCTTCCCAACTTGCCTGGGTCCCCATCACTATGTTCATGGAGGAGGGCTCAAGGGAGACCTTATCTATCCAGGAGGGCCTCCATTTCACCTGCTTTCATTGTATTTCCTCAGATCTCTGTCTCTTGTCTCCCAGTTCTCCCACTCCCACAGGGATTCTGGGAATATATTAGCTCCTCCATCTTGTCAGTTAACTGACAAGATATATATAAAGCTTTGTCAATGCACTGACAATACATAGCCTGAAGAAAAGGAGATCTGACTAATGCAGGGAGAGCCCTTGTTTATGGAGTCCACAAGCAGTGGCTTCTCAACATAGTTGCCAATGAGGATGGAGGTTTGAGTCCTTTCGATAATTTCCAGATCGATTAGATTCCGTAAGCGTGAGATGGGAAGCTGGGCTCCGATGAATCCTGTGAGAAGTCACTGCTTGTAAAAGAGGGCTTTAATCTATCTTTCCACATTATCTGAGGAGGCTCTACATCATATATTGAGAGCCAGAACACCCCAAAATTTTTATATGCAGCTCGCTCGATTGTCCTGTGGCTAGGGCTACTAGCAGGCTCAAAAAGGAGATGCTAGACCTTCTAGAGAGGGATCTGGAGTTTAGATATGCAGTTGCTGGCTATTTGGGGATTTCCGAGATATTGAAGAGACTTGATAGCCTTGAAGAGAACCAAAATAAGCTGTGGGAGGGACAAAATAAGCTGTGGGAGGAGGTAAAAGCTCTCAGAGAAGGGCAGAATAAGTTGTGGGAGGAAGTGAGGGAAATGCGTATCACGATTAGCAGGATGTCCGCTACCTTGGAGAGGCTCACCCTGACAGTTGAGGAGGAAGCGAGAAGCATGATAAAGCACAGGATAAAGCAGGATCTCAAAGTAGATATAGAGCTGAGCAGTATTTTCATTGACTCCAAAGAGGTGAACATATATGGAGCTACTGGAGATCTCTGCGTTATAGGGGAAGCCACAGTCAGGCTAGGGGTGAATCTCGTTTACGAGCTCTTGGATAAGATAGAGCTAATAAGAAGTAAGAGGCCGGATCTCCTGAGGAAGAGGATCATAAAGGTCATATATACTGATTACGCGATCCCGGAGGCTGTAGAAGCAGCTAGAAACAACAATATATGGGTAATGAGGTGGGAGAAGGACCTGACGCCCCTGAAGATAGAGGAATATAGCTGATAACTATCCAAGAGGGCCTCCATTTCACTCTACTCTCATGATACTTCCTCAGATCCCTATTCCTAATCCCCCAGGTTCTGAGAGTGCATTGGCCCCATCTTATCAGTCGGCTGACAAGATATAAGCTTCACCAGTACAAAGTGGTGTTGAGAAAGGGCAAGATTTACCTTTAAGGGAAATCATTCCTTTCCCCTGAAAGGGGGCTCAAGCCAGGGTTTCTTTCCCTCCTTCACCATCTTCGATATGTGATAACCTCTTATCACGAGCCCCGCTAAAAAAGTCTTGTAGGCTATCTCGCTCCCGTCCTCATACCACCATTTCTTCCCTATCTCAGCTACTTTCTCCGCCTCCTCTATCGTTATCTCATCCACATCCTTTGAAAAGATCTTCCTCAGGTACTCAAGGTCCTCCTTTGTTACGGGATTCAGCTTCACGATGGAGAAAACCCTCTGCATCTCAGATCCTATCATCCTCGCCTCATCATCCCTTATCAAGCCCTTAAGACTGAGGAAGTCCAACATGAGGGAGTTTATCGTTACAGTAGCAGATTTCATCCCATCGAAAGCTCTCGAAATATCTCCTCTTAACCTGGAGATCTCCCCTTCAATCTTCTCGAACCTGTGATCTATTCCAGAAAACTTCCCCCCCAACCAATAAGTCACTCCTGCGAGCATTATTATCGTGAGTGAGATGCTGATCACGTAGTATATTGGATCCATCGCGTAAATGACGTAATGCGGATATTTAAGGTTGATTCCTCTCCGCCGCAATACTTTGCGCATCGAAACTCGTGCTTTCCAGTCCCTCGCAGATTTCGATCCTCATGCTCTCGTCCGAAGGCTCGGGACCTTCGGAGGAAAAGGAGATCCTCTCTCCTCGATACTCTAGTAGCATAAAGCAGTGTAGCTTTTATATCCTCAATACCGATTCTGTAGTTCTGAGTTCCTCAAGCTCATCCCAGCAGCTAGTAGCTTCAGTATGATATCCCGCTACTTTAATGCGCGTGTCACAGGCCCAATATAATCCGTGGATCGAAGAATACTCCCGAGGCTCCAAGCCACCACTTATCCTCTCAATGAATGCGTAAAAGCATGCCGCCATTTATGAACCTCCTAGAAACATTCTGAGATGTTAGAGGTCATCTAGATTTAACTTTCGATTCTAAGCTCGAGATATAATCCTCAACTCTCCTGAACCATTTATGGAACTCCTCCTCAAGCCCCTCTCTCGGATACTCCCCATTATAAAAGTACTTTATGTGAAGCACCTCCAAGAAATCATTGAAACGTTCTGTAGGGCTCCTCAAGTCCCCTTCTGATGGTCCCCCATCTCCCCACCTCTGTTGAGAGATAGACCATTGATGCTATCCTCGCTGCATGGAAAAGAGCGTCGAATGCCTCCCTTACGTGTCTCTCCCTCACTAATATGTCCTCTTAGAGAGTTCGAGATAATCCAGTGCTGCTCTTAAAGATGCCCAGCTTCCTCGAATGAGGGATCCCCTAGGAGCTTCGCGTAGTTGAGGAGGAACCTCCCATCTCCATAGAGGAGTTTGAACGATCCAATCACCCCCTGAGGAGACTCTCCTCAGGGATTTTCCCAACTCCAAGGACTATTATATCTGCGTTGAAGTCAGCTACAGCATCCAGATATCCGCTGTACTCCTTCATCCTCCCCGTTATGACGAGGAGATCCAGATCCCTGGCGTGCTCAGACGCGTAAACTGAGGAACCGAATTGGACTATCTC
>NZ_RCOS01000066.1 GCF_003947435.1 Candidatus Methanodesulfokora washburnensis | reverse complement strand
ATCCCAACAGTGGAAAGCAATTTGGCATACCATGGCTTGGAAAACTTAGCATGGAAAGAGTAGCGAGAGTTCCCGTAATAGGAGATCCCTCGGAGATAGTAAAACTGCTGAAGGGCTGATCGCTGATTTTTAGCTGATTAGCTCTAAGATCCTAATCAGGCTTTTTGTATTTTTTATATTTGCTTTTTCCCTTGATTTAGCATTCAGCCAGTTATCCTGACCATACTGTTATTGTACGGCTCTTAATCAGCCCTATGCCCATTCCCACTAGAAAACTCTAAAACTAGATCTCAGATTTTATGTCAGATAATCAACCAGCCCTAGATTTTCTCCTAAACTCACACTTTTGAGAAAAACGGGCCCGGCGGGACTCGAACCCGCGACCTACGGCTTAGAAGGCCGTCGCTCTATCCTTGCTGAGCTACGGGCCCTACGTAGCTCAACTTTATATCGACCCTCCTCTACTGCTTAAGGATATAATGGCGAGGAGGATCAAGAGAAGGAAAAGCTTAGCGCTATTTAAATATTGACTCAATAGTTTCAACGAGGACAGAGGATATACGCTGTAAAAAGGTCCTGAGGATCTTAAAGGAGGTGACAGGAAAGGAGACAAAGAGGCGATAACGGATATTGCAATGCACACACAGATAACTTTCTTCCTGAGTATGAGTCAGATCCTCCTCTATGTCGCTCTAGAGCAGAGGTTTTTGTTTAATTGCTTTCAGGGTAAGAAGATCAAATTTAATCCTGAGAATTTCCTCAAGAAAATCTCATAGCTCGAAGAAATCTAAACAAATGGGCTTATAGAACGAGGATATTGCCTGCTCTGCTCATTTATTTCATAGCTAAATACCTTAGTAAAATGTAAATAGAAAAGTTTTTATTTTTCAATCCCCTTTTTCGAGGTGCATGGAAATGTCCAGCAGGAAGGTATTCCTGCTCGTTTTCATGATCCTTATTCTTTCTACCTACCTCTACCCAGTTGCGGCGGGGTACATAAAAGTAGCTATAGTAAGTCTTAATTCACCATCCTCAGCAGGGACTGGTGATACTGTATCAGTCAGATTATCCATATCATACAGCTTCCCAACGCCATCTTATATAGAAGTCTCTATACGGGATTCCGCAGGAAACAAAGTTTGGTACAACTCTGATTATCAAAGGCAGAGATCTGGACAGGGAACTCTCTCCTACACTGTTGCATTCAAAGTACCAAGCCAGCCGGGAACCTACGGGTATAAAGTCACAGTTAGCTACTGGGATGGAAATCAATGGGTGAAAGCCGACGAGAAATACTTCTACATCCAAGTTCAGCAAGTTTCATCACCTTCAGGATCAGTAGAAATAAAAATAGATAAATTTGGCGTTATATTTAATAATTTAGGTTCAAGTACTCAGGTACGTATTCTATTTACTTTAATAAATAAAGACTCATTTACACGGCATGTATATGTATGTATAAAAGGGAGCTCAATATATAGCGGAGGAGATAGGTGCCTTTCAACAAAGGAATTTGTTCTAGGACCTAAAGAATCAAAAAAAGCCACCATGGAGGCTTATATTATCAACCAGCCCACTTCAATGATGGGTTCGGTCATTATCGAGGTAAGGGATTATTATAGCAAATTATTACTTTCGATGGACTCAATAACTGTGCCTTTAGGATGCATACGCTTACCATCCAATGTACCATCCAATGTAGCTTTAGGGATACTATCCTCCCCAGAAAAGGCCTTAACGCCGATTGTTATAACGGATTCCTCTGGATGTATAGTAGGAGTTCAGCGTGCTTATAAAATACGGTTAATTATAGATAGTTCAAATCAGCTTAAGTATGATGAGTTGAAAGTATCATTTTACAAGCCATTTGGAGAGAAACTTCTAATTTGTACAATTGATGCAATTAATCCTATTCCTTCAGACCAGTATAGTGCTACTAAGAAATTAATAGAATATATATTAAAGAAATATGCTCCTAATTTACTTCCAGCTATGAAGGCTGTAAGTGCACTTGAATACCTACATTGCATCACTGCTCCGGATAATGTTCTTCCGGTAAAATCACAAGCTCAAGATATCCTACTTTCTGGAAGTGGTGAACTTTACTTACTTGCATATAAGAGTATTGGAAATGATAAAAGAATAGTAGGAGTTAGCCAGAAAGTAAAAATAGAAGTATCGGATGATATGCCAGTAAAGAATGTAGTTCTTTCTTTGCACCCTGCTCTTACGGTGCTTGTGCCTTCAACCATCACAGTGTCAAATGGACAGGAAATAAATCTTATAGTAAAAATTTATAATAATTTACCATATTCAAATAGAATCTATCTCCCATCAATAAGTTATCCAAGAGATGCTTTAAGTATCTCTCTTAAATATCCTGAAAATATTGAAACTGGATTTGTTATATTCTCTGGAAAATCCTTAGATATTAAGTACATTTTAAAACCTCTTAAGAAGGGAACTTATTATATAAGAATTTCTACATCTGGCGAGGGACTAATGGGTGAGGAGAAAGTGGTGAAAGTGATCTCATCCTAGATCTCAGAAAATGGATTAAGGGTGTACACGTAGGAGCGCGATTTTAGCTCATTTTTAAGATAAAAATCCTTACTCTTCTTTTTGACATTGGCTAGTGTCTAACATTAGAGAAATAATGTTCAGATACAATTGTATCTTGAAAAAGAAAAATTTAAATATTCTATTAAAACCTTCACTATTAGTACTAACGTACTCATTTTAATATAAATTCAATAATGAAATTAGATTGAGCTACAGGCCCCTATAGTATATAGGTTGAAATTTAACTTTATGCTTGATAAAGCTAAGCCTTAAAGTGAGCAAGAATTTTTAAAATGAAACAGAATATCCAGTAGGTGTGCTGATGAGATGGACCTTCCTGTTCTTGCTCGCTCTTCTTCTGCTTCCAATTAACATCTCACTATCTTCTCCTGCCAAATATTATGCAAGAGGAATAACTCTGGATAATGGCGGAATGATAGTGATAGGAGGGGGATACTCCATAAAAGTTGAGATAAAGGGTCAATACCAGAAATATGCAACGTTTACTGTGTACTGCCCATCAGGAGGACCCACAAGCTTCGACCTGAGAGAGGAGGGAGATAGGGAGTCTGTATACGGAGGCTGTTCTATATGGGGAATGCCAGGAAGCGAGTTATTTACCATAAGTCTCATCAGTAAAACAGAAAGCAGTGTCACATTCAACATAGAAGATTCGGTCTTCAACCCTGCAGAAGTCCTTGATGTTCAATCTACTTTCTCAAATATCACTAGGTATGAGGGAGCACAGGTCTTCAACTTACCGTTCAGCATTGTAAACATAGGAGATAAGCCTGTATACAATGCAACACTGCAGATAAACTGGATGAAGGTGAACGGAAGCGGTGATATATCAATTTTACAGGTGTCTCCGCCGAAGAACATAACAAAACCCCTTTATTACTCCATATCCCTTGACCCAAAGGCAAAACAGGACTTCACACTTACGACAAAAGTTGATCCTGGAGGGAAGTACTACGCAACTTACATGGTTGGATTATCTCTTTCATATAAATCAGCTTTCTCATATAATAAAACTGCAAGCACAGCTGACAAGATAGTATACGATTTCAAGAACACCACAGTTTCGGTATCAAAGACCTTCTTCATAATAGTGGGTGAAAAATACAAGGGAAGGGCTGGAAATCCGGAGCTTTGGATAATAATGAAGAACCCGCTGTCTGTAAGCCTTCTTGTCAACCCAGGTGATGTTCTTACATTCAGGTTTTACTTGAAGAACAACGGAGGAGATTCAGCATTCAACACCTCTGTCTATGTGAAGGTCCAGCCTCAGACATCAAAAGGTCCCTTCATAACGATAACCCAGCCTCTGACAATAGCTGGGAAGAAGTTTCCTGTAAACCTTCCTGAGATACCTAAAGGAGCTATGACTCAGGATATAGAGTTCACGATGAGCATACCCCAGGGAACTGAGGGGATGACCTTCATGCTCCAGATAGCCGTGAATTACATGGACATAAGGGAAAACCTTTACAGTGTGAGCAAGAACTTCACAATAGATGTAAAGAAGCCTGGAATTGCCTCATTGGTGCTGAGAAAAACAGTTGGAGCAACTGAGATAGGCGTGGATCAGGAGCTGGATGTGATGATATCGATTGTGAACAACGGAACTGCACCAGCTCTCTCCGTATCAGTGTCAGACAGCTATCCCAATGAGTTCTTCGATCTTGTCAGCGGGAAGACAACTGGTACATTCCCAAAGATAAACCCTGGAGAAACAGCTACGCTGAGCTACAAGCTCAGGGCCAAAAGCGTTGGAACTGCCACATTCGGCCCTGCTAAGGCCACATATACGGATCAATCAGGGCTTACCAAGGCGTCTACATCTCAGCAGGAGCCCATAATAGTGTACATAGTCAAGCCTGAGGTGAGCATAACCGTGAGGGAGGTGCCTCCACCAGCTACTGTTGTCAACTCAATGTTCCCGTTCTCCATAGTCATATCAAACAAGGGAACCGGAAAAGCTCAGGATTTCAGGCTGAACATGACCCTATCTGCATCTTTACAGCTTGTGACAGCTCCCAAGATAGATACAGCTGTAAATGCGCAGTGCTCCCCTCCATACTATGAGCCAGCTGGAAATGTCTCAAAGGTAAGGCTTATCTGCTCCTCCATAGATCCCGATGGAAATGTGGAGGTTAAGATGCTTCTGAAGCCTGTATCAGCTGGAAATACATCCATAAATATCGATAAAGCAATGTACATGCGTTATGGCTCCCCTTACAACTTGGACACAAGAGGCCTTAGCTATCATATTCTAGTCATAACCCCAATAGAGATGAGGCTGTTCTCAGCAACTCTTCTAGCCTTATGGGTTGTGCTAGTTGCCTTGTTCGTCATAGCTGCTACAAAGGGACTTCCGTTCAGAATAAAGACTGGAAGAAGGCTTGGAGCTTGAAACTAATGCTGTTTTATAAAATATTATTTCTTAAAATTTTGATGGAACTCTGAAAGACCTTAATTTACAGCTATCCTTCACCTGAGCACTAAACTCAGAAGTAGGTCGTAGGTATCCCTGCTCTCCTCAGCATTTCCCTGAAATCCTCCAGAGGAAGGCCTGAGAGCTTCTGCGCGATCCTGAGATCTCCTTTCTCAATATAGTAGATTAATGCGGCTCTTATCCTAGGAGATTGTGAGTTTATAAAATCCCAATTTGCCCTTCTTTTTCTTATCTCTCTAGCTTCCTCTTCATATTCTCTGAGCTCCTCGACCGTCCTCTCCACATGTAAACATAATAAGTGGTTTAAGAAAAACCTGCTGTTGGGTATAGAGATATAAGTTTAAATATTGAATGTGTTCAATTCTTATATTAGAAGTTAGTGATTATGATTCTTGATATCTTGAAATTCATCAGTCCTCTTTTGCTCATTCAGCTCTCTATTCTGCACCAGACCGGAAATTTGGCACTCTCCACGGCTAAAGCTCTGGGCTTTCTGGGCACCTTTTTCTGTAAAGCTCATTCAAGGGAGCTCTAATGCTACTTACGACCTAAACAATTCCGAATTCAATAACTAATAATAAGTCTTTATAAAATTGTTGTCCGCAGCAAAGTTTTAAAAACCCCTCTGCTTTTGAGGAGTAGGTGATGTGATGGGCTTGGAGTACATATATGCTGCCCTTCTGCTGCACGAGCTCGGTAAACCTCTGGAGGAGAATGCCCTTTCAAGCGTGATAAAAGCTGCTGGAATAGAGCCAGATATGGCTAGGGTGAAGCAGGTTGTTGAGACCTTGAGCAAGGTTGACATAGACAAGATACTAGCGCAGGCACAGGCAGCTCCGGTAATGGCTCCTCCTGTAGCTGAGAAGAAGGAGGTAAAGGAGGAGAAGAAAGAGGAAAAGAAGAAGGAGGAGAAGAAAGAGGAAGAAGAAGTGGCTCTGGAGGGACTTGCCGGTCTCTTCGGCTAAGTTTTTATTATTCTTCTTTACAAGAGGATCACGATGGATCTAAGCGAAGCTCTAAAACTGGAGTTCTTCAAGGAGCATGGCTATATCAGAAAGAAATGCCCCATATGCAATGAACACTTTTGGACGAGCGATCCAGACAGGATAACATGCGGAGAAGCTCCATGCGAGCCCTACTCCTTCATTGGGAAAAGAAGAAAGGAGAAGAATATTGATGAAGTGAGGGAGGACTTTCTCTCCTTCATGGAAAAGAAGGGGCACACCAGAGTGAACAGATATCCAGTTATAGCCAGATGGAGGGATGATCTCTTCCTAACATCAGCATCTATAGTTGATTTTCAGCCTTTTGTCACGGCAGGTATAGTTCCGCCTCCTGCAAATCCCCTTGTCATATCTCAGCCATGCATAAGGATGAAGGACATAGACAAGGTAGGCCTCACAATGGGGAGGCATTTGACCATATTCGAGATGATGGCACATCATGCGTTCAACAGACCGGGAAAGATGGTGTACTGGAAGGAGGAGACCCTAAGCCTATTCCATGAGTATGCAAGAGAGGTCCTTGGCCTTAATGAGGATGAGATAACATATAAGGAGGGAGTGTGGATAGGAGGGGGCAATGCGGGCCCGGATGTAGAGCCTATAGCAGGAGGGCTTGAAATAGCAACTTTGGTGTTCATGGAGTACTGGACGAAGGACTCACAGCTAATTCCGATGGACACAAAAGTTGTGGACACAGGCTATGGTCTTGAGAGGATAACTTGGTTCCTTAGTGGGAGGGCAACTGCATTTGATGCTGTGTATGGAGAGCTGCTGGACAAGTTTCTGAAAGTGCTTAACGTTGAGAGGCCTGATGAAAAGCTTCTGGAATCCTACTCAAGGGTTTCATCCCTTATGACCAAGATAGAGGCTGGAAACAGGTTCAGCGAGCTGAGAAAGGAAGCAGCCAAAAAAATGGGAGTTGATTCGGAGTATCTCAACTCGGCCCTTAGCCCATTGGAAAAGGCGTTTTCAGTCCTTGATCACACGAAATCCATAGCATTTATGCTATCAGATGGGCTTGTACCATCGAATGTGGATGAGGGCTATCTAGGAAGGCTTCTTATAAGAAGGGCATTGAGGATTGCAAGATCCCTGAACCCGGATGTAAACCTATCCGATCTTGTCGTAATGCAGCTACATCACTGGTCGAGATCATTCCCGGAGCTTCTTGAGGCTGAGGACAAGATAGCTGAGATCGTTGATATAGAGCAGAAGAGGTATGAGGAGACCGTTAAAAGAGGGAGAGATCTGATAAGAAGGGAGGCGAGGAAGAGGAAAGTGGATGAGGAATTTCTTGTGGAGATGTATGATTCTCATGGGATAATGCCTGAAGTAGCAGCTGAAGTGCTCAAGGAGGAGGGAATAGAAATCAGGATACCCGATAACTTCTATGAACTTGTAGCATCTAGGCATGAAGCTCCGAGGGAGAGACAGCAGGAGGTCAGGGAGGTGAAGGGTATAGATGAGTTCGCGGAGACCGAACTCCTCTTCTACAAGGATCCCTACATGCTTGAATTTGAGGCAGATGTTCTTGGAGCAATAGGGGATGCTGTCATATTGAACAGGACTGCATTTTACCCTGAGGGAGGAGGGCAGCCATCGGACACAGGAGTTTTCATATTCAACGGGGAGGAGATAAGGGTAAAGCATGTGGAGAAAGTGAGGGGAAGGGTTCTTCACCATGTGGATAAGCCAATAAGCAGGGGACATGTGAAGGGCAGGGTAGATGCTGAGAGAAGGAGATCCCTGATGAGGCATCACACAGCAACTCACATAATACTCGGAGCTGCAAGATCTGTGCTGGGGAAGCATGTCTGGCAGACAGGAGCCCAGAAAGATGTGGAGGAAAGCAGGCTTGACATAACCCACTACAAGCAGATAGAGCCGGAGGAGCTAAAGGAGATAGAAATGCTCGCAAACAGGATAGTGATGGAGAACAGGGAGGTAAAGCAGTTCTTCATGCCGAGGGATGAGGCTGAGAAGAAGTACGGCTTTGTCCTCTATCAGGGAGGTGTTGTGCCCGATCCAGTGCTTAGAATAGTTGAGGTTGACGGATTCAATGTGCAGGCATGTGCTGGGACTCATGTAACGAGAACTGGAGAGATCGGACTTATAAAGATATGGAGGAGTAGGAGGATACAGGATGGGGTTGTGAGACTTGAGTTCAGCGCAGGGATGCCTGCTGTTAAGAGAACACTGGATGGATATGAGAAGCTCAGGGGAATAGCGGAGAAGCTGGGCACTGGAATTGATGAAGTCGAAGAGGCTTTCAACTCCCTTCTAGCTAACAACAGGTCTCTTTTCAAGGAGCTCAGGGAGGAGAGAAGGAAGAGGCTTGAGCTTCTGCTGGAGAAGGAGATAGAAAGTTCTTTGGCCATAAACAATGTGAGATTTGTATCGCTTAGAACTGATTTGAGCGATAGATCGATAATAACAGAGGTTATGGATAAATTTACTAAGGAGAATGGAGATCTTGCCATCCTGTTGGTTGAGGACAAGAACCTCTACTTCATGGTTGGAAGCTCAACCAATGTAAGTGCAAGCGGTGTGCTGAAAAATGCTGTATCAAAAGTTGGAGGAAGGGCAGGAGGATCAGATGCCTTCGCAACAGGGTCGACATCAGCCTCTTACGATGAGATCAAAAGTGCAGTGCTTGAGGAGCTGAGGAAAGCAGCAAAGTGATTTATATAGATTTTACATGCTCTCATGTGGATCTCAAAGAGGCATCCAGATATCTGCTGATGCTTGCATCAATGGGCTTCTCCAGGGATCAATCTCTCAGAATTGTATCTGAGAAGTTCTCCCTGAGGAAGGAGGATATCCTCCTGCTGAAAAGGGTGATAAGGTGGCCTGATGAATCCCTGAGGAATGCTTTGAAGAAAATCCCTCCCTTCTTAGCTGGAGGAAGGTCAATCTCAGTTGATGGCCTTAATGTATTGGTGACAGTTGAGGAAATACTATCCGGAAAACCGGTTTATCTCTCAACAGATGGCTTTATAAGGGATGCTAGGGCTGCATACTCATCTTACAGGCCTGGAAATATGACGAATGAGGCCATAAGAGAGGTAATAAGGGAGCTTGTAGAAATAGGAGCTGGATACGTGGAGATAATTTTCGATAGCCCTCATCCAGGAAGCGGAAAGCTTGCTTCGATGGTCAGGGATATAATGTCCGAGATGGGAGTTGATTGGTCATGCAGAGCTGAGAAAGATGCTGACTCAGCTGTGGCAAGAGGAGAGATATCAGCTAGCAGTGATGTATCTGTGATAGAAAAAGCTAAAGCTGTGCTTGATATACCTGAGCTTATCGCTAGGAAGAGAAATGCTGAGATAATAGTGATATGGTGATTGGATGAATCTACCGAGGACTGTGAGCTGGGTTGATGGAAAGCTTGTTCTTGTCGATCAGAGGAGGCTTCCGGATGAGCTTGCGTTCATAGAGTGCGATAGCGTTGAGTCCGTAGCTGATGCAATAAAATCAATGGCTGTGAGAGGAGCTCCTGCCATAGGAGTTGCGGCTGCATTTGGCCTTGCGATAGCAGCCAAATCCGGGAAAATAGAGGAGGTTAGAAAAGCAGCTGATATCCTGAAAAGCACAAGGCCGACAGCAATAAACCTATTCTGGGCAATAGAGAGGGTTATGAGAGCAGTCGAGTCCTCTGATGACATAGCAAGAGCAGCTGAGGAGGAGGCCATCAGGATAATGGAGGAGGATATCGAGACAAACAGGAGAATAGGGGAGATAGGCTCATCCCTGATAGAGGATGGAATGAGGATAATGACTATATGCAATGCGGGCTCCTTGGCCACAGTTTATTACGGAACTGCTCTGGCTCCTGTGTATGTTGCATGGGAGAAAGGGAAAAAATTGGAGGTTATAGCTCTTGAGACAAGGCCTGTCCTTCAAGGTGCTAGGATAACTGCTTTTGAGCTGATTCATGCGGGCATTCCAGTTAAGCTCATAGTGGATGGAGCTGCTGGTTATGTGATGAAAAATATAGGTGTTGATCTGGTTCTAGTCGGGGCTGACAGAATACTTTCTGATGGGACTGTTTACAACAAGATAGGGACATACAACCTAGCTGTTCTGGCAAAAAGGCATAAAGTACCTTTTTACTCAGTTGCACCAACTTCCACATTCGATTTGAGGAGCAGAAGGGAGGATGTGAGGATAGAGCAGAGGCCTGCTGATGAGGTGACAAAAATAAGGGGGATAAAAATAGCACCCGAGGGAGTTGATGTGATAAATCCTGCCTTTGACGAGACTCCTCCTGACCTGCTTACTGGGATAATAACAGAAAAAGGGATAATAAGAAGGCCCTTCAGGAGATCTATAAAAAAGATATTGGGGCATTGATGCGAAGCTTCATGAAAATCCGGGTTTTCTCACATTCAGCACATCCTTGTTCACAAGAGTTGGCGGAATCTCCCCTCTTTTGAAGGCCAGCAGGTTCTCTGCAACTATCTCAGCCATTTTCGACCTTGTCTCATGAGTTGCGCTTGCTATGTGAGGAGCAAGAACTACGTTTTCAAGCTCCAGAAGGGGATCGTCCATTGATATAGGCTCTTGTTCAAACACATCCAGAGCTGCACCAGCTATCCAACCCTCCTTAAGGGCTTTGTAAAGGGCTTTCTGATCCACAACTTTCCCTCTTGATGTGTTTATCAGAAATGCTGTTTTCTTCATCATCCTCAGCTGTTTCTCCCCTATCAAGTGGTAGGTCTCAGGCGTCAGAGGAGTGTGAATTGTCACGAAATCGGATTCCCTCAGCAGGGTCTCGAGATCCACATATTTTATCCCCAGCTCTCTCTCCAGATCCTCCCTTCTGATCACATCATAGTACAAAATCTTCATATCGAATCCCTTTGCTCTCCTAGCTACAGCACATCCTATCCTCCCAAGCCCGACTATCCCCAAGGTTCTTCCATGGACATCCTCTCCCAGCATCATCAGAGGATGCCACGCAACTTTCCACTTTCCGTTTCTAACATACTTATCGGCTTCCACAACCCTCCTTGCCACAGCTAGCATCAGAGCAAATGCAAAATCAGCTGTCGTCTCCGTTAAGACTTCAGGTGTGTTGGTCACATAAATTCCCCTCTTTGTAGCAGCCTTAAGGTCTATGTTGTCAAATCCAACAGCATATTGAGCTATTATCCTGAGATTTGGGGCCGAGTTTATAACCTCCTCATCTATCGGATCTGTTAAAAGGGAGACAAGAGCCTGCTTGTCCTTTATCCTTCTTATTATCTCCTCCTTGCTTGGAGGAGCTTCATCAGGCCAGAGATCTACATCGAAATTCTCTCTTATTATATCAAGTCCTCTTTTCGGTATCTCTCTTGTCATGAAAAGGCTTGGCTTCATCTAATCCCCCTAAAAATCAGTCAAAAAAAGAATAAAAATATTATCTAAAGACGAATCCTGTCTTTGTGTACCACAAATACAGATCCAGCTCTGCTAGCGTTATCTCAAGCCTGTTGGCAACTTCTCTGAGCTTTTCCTCTATCTCAAGATACCTCCTTCTGGTAAGGCTTCTCACATGATCGATAAGACCATATTCTACGGAAACTCTTATTATATGTCTGTCAACTATTGCTAAATTTTTTCTTCCAGTGTTTCTCAGGAAATGGCTGCTCTCCTTCATTCCAAAGCCCTTTACCCTGCTGACTAGATAATCCCTAGCCTTGAAGTCATTCAAATCTGGAACAACGCTTCTTATCTCATCTATTATTTCCCTCGCATTAACAATATAAGCAGATCTGTTGGGAAATCTGTAGCCTTCTCTGATAAGCATATCTCTGATGTCCTCTTTAGATCCTCTGAACAGCAAATTTGAGGAGAAAAGCAATTCAGCTATTCTGTATGCTGTTACTGCGCTGTAATTTGCTGCTAAAAGACAGAAGGTCATCTCCTTCATCCATATATCTGATCCCATCCTTCCTATCTCCTCAAACTCCCTCAATCTGCTCTCTACAGTTCTTCTCAGCTCTGAATCATTCCTCAATGATCTGATCATCTCTGCTAGAGCGTTCTCCGAACTGGGCCGCATAATTTATATCCCACCTCTCCTAAGTTTATTAGGGTTACCCATGTCTGATGATGAGGAACTTGAAGAAGAGGAGGAAGAGGAGGAGGTAGTTGAGGAGACCAGCATAGATCAGCTGGAGGAGCTGGAAGGAGTCGGCCCAGCTACAGCAAAAAGGCTGGTTGAAGCTGGTTACACAACTCTGGAATCCCTTGTTCTGGCTACCAGCTCTGAGCTTGCGGCAGCAACAGGAATAACTGAGGCTGCAGCAAAGAAGATAATAGCTGCAGCTAGAAAGAAGTTGAATGTTGAGGTGATGTCGGCTTACGATTACTATGTTCAAAGGAGATCTGTTAAGAGGATAACTACTGGATCAAAGGGGCTTGATGACCTTCTAGGCGGAGGAATAGAGACTCAGGCGATAACAGAGATATATGGTCCATATGGATCAGGCAAGACGCAGCTCTGCCATCAGCTCTCGGTCACAGTTCAACTTCCAGAGGACAAGGGTGGTCTTGGAAAAACGGCTCTCTTCATAGACACAGAAGGCACTTTCAGGCCTGAGAGGATAGTACAGATAGCTGAGAGATTCGGCCTTGATCCTGAGACAGCCCTGAAGAACATAATGTATGCAAGAGCATTCACAAGCGATCATCAGATGATAGTGACAGAGAAAGCAGAGCCTTTCATAAAGGAGAGAAACGTCGGCTTGATAGTTGTTGATTCCCTGATAAGCCACTTTAGAGGAGAGTATGTTGGAAGGGAATCATTGGCAGCAAGGCAGCAGAGGCTAAACAAGTATCTGCACAAGCTGTTGAAGCTTGCATTAGGCTACAATGCAGCTGTTCTGGTGACAAATCAGGTAGTGGCTGATCCAAGCGTTTTCTTTGGTGATCCAAATAAGCCAGCAGGAGGGCATATACTGGGACATGGAGTGACAGCTAGGCTCTACATAAGGAGATCAAAGAAGGGACTGAGACAGATAACCCTTGTTAAGAGCCCCTACTTGCCAGAGGATTCCGTTGAGGTGAAGATAACAGAGCATGGGATAGAGGACGCTTAACCTTCTTCATACTCCTTCTTCTTAATATCATATTCCTCCCTGCTCATTATAACTCTTGCAGGTACCCCTGCTACCACTTTCCCGGGCTCAACATCCCTAGTTACTACGGCACCCGCAGCCACGACAGAGTTTCTCCCTATTTTAACCCCTGATATCAGCGTTGAATTTGCCCCTATCACTGCATTATCCTCTATTTCCACGCCAAGCAGCCTTTTGCTGGCTGGATATCTGTCGTTTGTTATCACAACGAAGGGACCCAGGAACACTCCATCCCCAACCACAGTTCCCGGAGGCAGATAATTGCCAGTCTGAATGCTTACATTTTTTCCAACTTTCACATTTCCATCGAGAACGCTGTGAGATCCCACAACGCTTCCATCCCCAATGATGCAGTTCTCCCTTATCATCACATTATGCCCTGTTTGAACACCTCTTCCAAGAACAGCTCCCTCATATATCACGCTGCTGCTTCTGATCACGCAACTTTCGCCTATTCTGCTTCCCTCGCTGATTTCATCATATGATTCCAAGCTAATTTTTCCCTCTGCTATGAGATTCTTCACCTTCCTGTAGCTGGGATACCCTATTATGACCCCCACTCCTATCAGGCTTCCCTTCCCTATAACGGAGGATCCGAGTATTATGGAGTCTCCCTCCAGCATGCCCCCCATAGAAGACTTTTTAGATATGTACAGCATGTGGAAGCATGTGGAAAGGACAATAAAAGTCTATGTGCAGGGGGAGCTTTTAGAGCTTCCTTGGAACACCACTGTGAGAGATATTCATGATATGACAGACCACAACAGGGAGAGCTATATTGCCTTGGTGAATGGAAAACCAGCGCCGGAGGACAGGTACTTGGAGGAAGGGGATGTTGTGATGTTCACAAGGATCACATATCACTTCAGCCCTGTGGGAGGAAGAGGATGAGAAGGTGCGATAGGTGCGGGAGAGAAGCTATTATATACATAAGAAATAAGAGAGAGGCTCTGTGCGAAAGCTGCTTATTCTTATCTATCAGAAGAAGGGCATATAGTGTCCTTAGGAGAGATCTTTCGGATGGAGATTTTGCTGTAGTGGCTTTATCCGGAGGGAAGGACAGTTCCTTATCACTTATTCTCACTAAGGAATTTGTTGAGAGAGAGGGGATTGATGTAAGGGTTGCGGCATTGACTGTTGATGAGGGGACAAGCTATAGGAGGGCATCAATAGAGATGGCAATGAAGCTGACATCACAGCTTGGAGTGGAGCACAGAATAGTAAGAATGAAGGAATTTCATGGCTTCTCAATAGAGGAGATAAGGGAGAAGAAGCTTCCGAATGAAAGGAGAACTGCATGCACGTACTGTGGTGTGCTCAGGAGGCAGATGATAAACACAATTGCAAGGGAATGGGGGGCAACTAAAGTGGTGACAGGTCATAATCTGGATGATCTAGTCCAGACATTTGTCATGAACTTGACTAGAGGGGATGTTAGTGCTCTCTCCAGATTTTTGAGCAGGGAGCCTCCATCAAGCTCCTTGGTTCAGAGGGTAAGGCCGCTTATGTATGTGTACGAAAAGGAAGTAGCTGCATATTGCATAGCTGCGGGAATTCCTGCGCATGTTGGGAAGTGCCCCCTAACTCAGGGGATGAGAATAGGGATCAGGAGAGCTCTAGATAACATGGAGTTGAGAAATCCTGGATTCAAATTAAATTTACTAAAATCAGCTGAAAAAATGATATCAGCCTCAAGAGCAAGGTTGTCTGAGGGAATTGAGCTGAGAAAATGTGAGATATGCGGGGAGCCAACAACCGAAAGGGTTTGCAAGGCATGTCAGCTTAAAGCAGAGATAATGAAAGTAATTGAAAGATAGTACAAAATAATAATTTACCTGTTTAATAACCTCCTCAAGCTCACTGCTCGAGGGACTCGAATGGGGTGGACAAAGCTCATAGAATATGAGAGGCCGAAGGCTCCAGTGAAAATAGCGGTTGCCGGGTTCCCTGGAGTTGCAAATGTCGGCGGACAGGTTCAGGCATACTTAGTGAATGAGCTAAAGGGGAAGCTTATAGCCAGAATATTCTCAGAACACCTTCTTCTCCCGGGAAATGTCGCAGGAATAACAATAGATGAGAGAGGAGGATTCAATCTGCCATCAGTGGACTTCTACTTGGCATCAACAAGGCCGATAGTTTTGGTTTACAGCCAAGTTCAGCCGCTTCCTTGGGGACAAATGGAGGTAGCGGAGGAGATAGTCAGATACCTTAAGGATCTTGGAGTAGAGACAGTTTTTGTGATCACGGGATTTGTGAATAAAGATGATGCCGGAAAGGTAATAATATTTGGGAACGATAGCTCCATGATAGAGGAGTTTTACAAGCACGGGGCCTTGCAGAACAGGCAGATAAAAACGATAATAGGGCTGGCAGGTGCATTCTTGGGAGCGCTGAAGAAAAACGACAGCATGAAGTATATCTCAATAACAGGGATTGCAGAGGATATATCATATGATCCCAAGGCTTCCAGAGCTGTTCTATCTATGATGGATAGTGTGATGAAGCTTAATCTGAACTTCGAGCATTTAGACAAGAAAATAGCTGAGATAGAGGAGATAAGAAGGAGATTGATAGAGGAGCTCGAGGAGCAGGTTTCGGAGGAATCTGAGGAGCAATCTCCTGAATATGTGGGGTGATAACATTCCTCTTGATAGGTTGAAGGAGAAGATGACGAGGGAAAACCTCTGGATATATATACTCTCTCTTTTAAGAGAGGGACCAAAATATCCATATGAGTTGGACTCCTTAATAGAGAAGAGATTTGGATGGAGACCTGCGAAAGTGACATCTTACATAGTGCTTAGATCTCTTCGATCCAAGGGACTTGTCAAGATGACGAAGAGAAGGGGTGAATCCGGGAGAATGAGAGATTACTTCGAGATAACAGATGCTGGCAAGGAGATGCTTGAAAAGGGACTTGAGTTTATAAAACAGACTTATGAAAAGCTCTCAGGGAAGAGCATATGCTGATCTGGCTCGATGCTCTCACGCCAAAGCAGGCAAGATTGATGGCTGAAATAGCAGATCAATTGAGAAAAAGAGGAGAGGAGCTCCTAGTAACATGTAGAAGGTATGCGGAGACAGAGCAGATGCTGGAGATGAGGGATCTGAGCTATATATCTGTGGGAGGCTATGGGGAGAACAAGCTGGATAAGCTAGTTCAGTATGCAGAAAGAATGATGGGGCTGATAGACATAGTTAAGGAGAGAAAACCAGATATTCTCATATCTTTTTCCTCTCCAGAGGCAACAAGAGTTGCATTTGGGCTGAAAATAAGGGCAGTTACGATAAATGATACTCCTCATGCTTTTCATGTATGCAGGCTCACTTTCCCGCTCTCTTGGAGGATAATACACCCTGTGGCTGTGCCGGAGGAATTATACCTGAGAAACTGGGCATGCAAAGAATCGCTTATCAGCTATAATGGTGTTGATGAAGTTGCATGGATGAGAAAGGCCATACCTAGAAAGGAAGAGGTGGAAAAACTTGGTTTAGACGGAGATTTTGTTATAATAAGGCCGGAGGAATCCAAGGCCTCATACTTAAAAGATGAGGCAGGTATATCAGTGATAATAGATATCGCTATTGAGATGGGCTATAAGGTTGTCTTAATGCCCAGATATGAGGACCAAAGAGATTACTACAGCAGGAGGTATGGAAGCTCCATAATAATACCATCCTCTCCTCCTGATGCCTCCTCCCTTTACTTCTTCTCGAGCCTTGTTGTCACTGGAGGAGGTACCATGTCGAGGGAGGCTGCTCTTGTAGGAACACCATCTATTTCAATATTTCCATTAAATGTACCTTTGTATGTGAACGATTTCCTCTCAAAGATGGGCTTTCCACTATGGAGGTTCTCCTCAGGGAAAGAGGCAGCTCCTCTAGCAAAGGAGATACTGTCATCCCCGAAAAGATACAGGAGAAATGTAAGGGATCTAGTGGAACAACTCGAGAGCCCTGTGGAGGCTGTTGAGAAGGTGATACAATGCCAGGTTTGATGATAGTTGGAAATAAGGAACCAAAAGGGATAGATCTCAGCGGATACGAGCTTTATAAGAATCCTAAGAGCCTAAAGGAGCTTTTGGAAACCTTGAGAAAGGTGGAAGTTGTCGTCATAACGGATCCAAAAGAAGCAGATGCATCACTTATAGCTTTTTTGTCCGTAATATTGGGAAAGAAGGTAATATCGACTGAGAAAGCAGATGGAATATTGGGCGAGCTTATCAGCAGCTCTAGAGCTTAACTTTTGTGAATTAAGTGGAAGACATCGGAGAGCATCGATATAGGATCGTTCACATCGCATATATCTGGGTGATATGGAATCGGGATTTTTCTGATGTCCTGAACTCTGAGTCCCATCTCTATTGCGAGAGTTAAGAACATCAATCTCCCCCTTACCTCCCTCTTTCCGAATATCTGGGCTCCCAGAAGTCTGCCATCCTCTCCTACAACTGCCCAGAGGACCACCCTGTCCCTCTCCTTGTTGTACTTTGGCAGATCGGATGCCATTATTCTCATGGTCTCATGTCTTATTCCAAGTCTCTCTGCTTGAGATGAGGTAAGGCCAACTCCTCCGAACTGATAATCCCCCAAGGTCACTATGAATGGGCTTAGAGCTCCCTTGTAAACCTCATTTCCGCCTACAGCATTGCATCCAGCCACCTTTCCCTGTACAAGTGCTGTTGATGCAAGGCCTGTTGTTGTGGGAAGCCCTGTTATCAGATCCCTCACCTCTGCTACATCTCCTGCTGCGAATATGCCCTTTACACTCGTCTCCATTCTCTCATTGACCTTCACTCCCCCTGTCTCCCCAACCTCTATTCCAGATTTTCTCGCTAAATCCGAGTTTGGCTTAGCTCCTGTGACCACTATCACGCTGTCCACATCTATCCTCTCACCAACATCAATTCCTTCCACTCTATCCTTTCCCAATATCTCCCTCAGTGGGGATTTCACTCTAACTTCTACTCCCATTTCAGTCAGCTTTTTTGCCACGAGTGAAGATATTGGAGGATCCACTTTTCCAGGCATAAGCTGCTCCATCATCTCAAATAGGTAGACCTTCCTTCCTGTTTTCGAAAGCTCTGCTGATACCTCTATTCCAGTCGCGCTTCCTCCTACAACCGCTACTTTGTCCCCTATCTTCAAGTTTTTTACTGATTCTATGTCCCATACAGTCCCAACTCCCTCTAAATCCATTCCCTTTACGGGTGGAAATGTTGGTTTCAGCCCCATGGCAAGCACAAGGCTATCATATTCTATCTCATTATATGTGCCGTTTTTCTCATATTTCACGATCCTCCTCTCTTTATCTATCTCCTTCGCCTCAGCTCCTGTTATCACCTCCACTCCGGGCCATGGCTTCCTCTCATAGAGCTCATCCAAGCTGAACTTTCCGCTCAGCACCATCGGAAGGGAGCAGGGATGGTATATTGGATATGAGTGTCTCTCTATTACAATTACCTCAGCATTTTCATCGAACTTCTTCGCAAAAGAAGCAGCAGTCTGACCGGCAGTCCCATATCCGATTACCACTACTCTCATTTTTCATCCTAGGGATGCTTATTGAAAAAGCTAAAAACTTGACTGGAAAATAGAAAGGCTAAAATAGGTTACATGAGACATGAGCTGGTGGATGTATGTCATTTCTCAAGCTTGTTGAACTGAAGAAAGTCGACTTAAAAGATCCGGTGTTGATACATGGAGTCCCAGGAGTGGGTCTAGTGAGCAAAATAGCTGTATCCCATCTGATAAACCAGCTTAAGGCGGAGCTGATAGCAGAGATATATGGGGATCTCATACCTCTACCTGATGGAAATGCGGGGATAAGTGTGGATGGATCTCAGCTAGAGATCCCCTCATACAGGATATATCATGCCAGATCCAGCACTGGAAGATCCCTTCTCTTGGTGACCTCAGAGGCTCAGCCAATACCTTGGGGACAGTACCAAGTGATAAACCTCCTCTTGGATTATGCTGAGAAGCTCGGAACCAAGCTTGTTGTCTCCCTAGGAGGATATGTGACGGATGAGGGACTCGGAGTTTATGGAGCAGCTTATCCAGAGGAGATGCTTGATGAGATGGGGATATATGGTGTAAAAAGACTGACAGGAGGATATGTAACAGGAGCAGCTGGAGTCGTAGTAGGCTTGGCTAAAGTGAGGGGAATGAGAAGTATATGCCTGTTAGGAACAACTCCCGGATCCCTCCCTGATCCCAAGGCAGCGATGATGGTTCTCAGCGTGTTGGAGCAGTGGCTTGGTGTGAAAACAGATATGTCAGAGCTTGTGGAAATGGATGAAGTGATAAGAGAGAGCACCAAGCCGAAGGAGGTTAAGACGCAGGAAGTTGAGGGGAAGAAGGAGGAAGGTGTTCCATATCATACATAACTTCTCCTCAGCTTAACTTTCTTCGTTCCTCTCCCCTCTCCTTTTCTCACCTCGATTGTGAGAACATTGTTCTTGTAGTTTATGCTTGCAGTCTCCGGATCCACCCTACATGGAAGTCTAATCTCCCTTCTCTCATTTCCCCCTTCAACTCTGATCTTCTCTGCCTGCACCTCTACAAGCACTTCTTCCTCCTTGACCTCAGCCACTAGCACTATTCTATCACCATAATCCATTATATCATAATTTCCTTCATCGACCTCTTTTATCTCTTCCCTGCTTCCAAAGTACCTTATCTCCGGTTTTCCATCCGGTCCAAGCCCATAATAGTACCCATATACGAAGGGTCCCTCTTCATTTTCGATTTCTCTTATCCCCTCGTCCTCAAGCATTTTCCTCATATCCCTCTCAAGTTGCATGAATATCTTCATTATTTCCTTGAACCAAGAGTCGACTGGATCCTCATCATCTCCCATACTTACGCCCTTCCTGTAGCTTATCATGCAAGAAGTATATAAGCTATATTTTATTATTGAGCAATTTCTGCTATAGAATTTCCGGATCTGTCCCTTCTAACCCTTATTATCTGATCTGCAACAGTCTCAAAATCCTTCAAATGGGTCACAACAATGAGCTGCATCCTTCCTCCTAACTGTGGCAGCCTATCCACTATTTCCATCAAGTTCTCCCTTCTTATATCATCTAGATGAACAGTGGGCTCATCCATTATGAGAAAGTCCATTTTTCCAGCCTTTGCCAATGCAATTCCAAGCCTAAGAGATATAGCTGCAGCTATCTTCTCTCCTCCACTTAAATTTTCAATGGAGAACCTCTCATTCCCTCTTATCAAGTTTATTCCGTAGTCTTCAGTGAGCTCCAGCTTCTCGTATGGGAGACTGAAGTCTCTAAATATCCTGTTGGAGTAGTGCTCTATAGCTGCTTTTCCCCTCTCTCTCAATATTCTCTGGATTCCATCCTTGCTGAAAGCGTTTCTAACCTCATGCAAGGCATCTAAAAATCTTCTTATTCTCTCAAGGACTTTTTCCTTTCTCTCCAGATCAGATATCTCGGCTTCAAGTGATCTAACTCTTTCCTCTCTTATTCTCATCTCTCCTTCCAGCTGTGAAATCTCCCTAGCCGTCTTCTCCTTCTCTCTGCTTAGGTTCTCCAGCTCCCTCTTTAGCTCAGAATAGGTATCTTCACTGAACCCTATATCCTCAATCTCCTTTCTAAGCTCAATTATCCGCTTATCAAGTTCTTCTATCTCAAGATTTACCTCATTCAGCCTTCTTCTGAGCTCATCTAGATCTCTTATAAGTTTGTCCGCTTCTTCCTTTCTTCTTTTAGCTTTCTCCAGTTCTTGCTCAAGTCCTTTCTCTATTGTGCTTATTCCTGCTATTCCTCTTATCTCTTCAGCTATTTTCTCAGCTTCATTGTTTAAGACTTCAAGATTCTTCCTGTAGGAGTCAAGCTTTTCTCTTCTCATTTCTTTTTCTCTGGAAAGTTCCTCTACAGTCTTTCCATGTTTACTTAATTCACCAATGCTTCTGTTGAGCTCGTTAATTCTCCTTTTGAGCTCATCAAATCTTTTCTCTTTCTCAGACTTCTCACGAAGTTTCAGCTCCAGATTTTTTATCTTCTCCCTTCTCATCTCCACCTCACTTATCTTTTCCTCAAGGCTTCTATTCATGAAATCGATGTCCTTCTCCAGCCTTGTCATATCATCGGCTTTCTTCTTTATTCTCTCTAACTCTTCCCTTTTGTTTGTAATCTCCTTCTCAATCTCCTCTATCTTCACTATAAGCTCATCTATCTCACTTCTTTTCTCCGAAATTACCTCCTTTATCCTCTCATCAGAAAGCTCAGTTGAGCAAACTGGACATCTTCTCTCCCCTCTCTCCAGAATCTCTATCATCTCCTCAAGACCGGATACTTCCTTATTCTTGCTCTTTTTCTCAGCTTCAAGCGATGATATCAAGTTGTTTAGCTCATCTACCTTTGCTATAGCCTCGAGCAGTACTTTCTTCAGAGCGAAGATATCCTCAACGCCTATCGACTTTAATATTCCATCTATACTGTTTTTGAGGGAATTTACCTCATTTTCAGCCTTAATTAAACTATTTCTTTCTGATTTAAGCTCTCCTTCCAATCTTTCCATGCTCTTTAACTCTCCTTCAGCCTCAAGAAGCTCTTTCTCAATCCTGCTTCTCTCCTCCTCTAGCTCTGGTATTTTCTTCATTGCTGTCTCTATCTCCTCAATCTCCTTCTCCAATCTCATGATATCGTTGTTTATGTACTGTATTTCCCCTATTAACTGCCAGTACTTGAGATACGGTTCATAAACCCTAGCTTTTCTCTCGAGCTCACTTATGCTCTCTTGGCCCAGAACTCCCCTGAGATCCTCATTCTTAGATGCAATGCTTCTGTTTATCTCCTCTCTTTTCACCTCCTTTTCAGCTTTCTCCTTCTTTTTCTCCTCCAGCTGAGCGTTTAATTTATGGTAAAGATCTCTTCTCTTTTCTTCTTCCTCTATTCTCCTCTTTATTTCCTCTATCTTAATGGAAAGCTCTTTTTCTCCCTTCTCTAACTCTTTTTTCTTCTCCTTCTTCTTAATTAGATCCTCTCTTGCCCTTTCAAGTTCTTCTCTCAGGCTTCCTACTCTCTTTATCTCTCCTTCAAGCTCCGACTCTCTTTGTCTTATATCTGATATCACATCCCTTAGATCCTCATATATCTCCTCCAGATCCTCCGTTCCCAGAATTCTTCCGACTATTTTCTTCCTCTCAGCAGGCTTTGCGTTCAGCAGAGAGGCAATTTCCCCCTGTCTTATGTATATTGTGTTCTCAAAAACATCAGATCTGAGACCGAGCTCCTCCAAGCTCTTGTTCACATCCTGGCTTCCATGCTGAATAAGCCTCCACATATCACCCTGCTTAACCTCCAGCTTCGACTCAGGTTTTCCCTCCCTTCTAGTCCTAGTTATCCTGTACTGCTTCCCATCTATCTCGATGACCAAGCTGACTGCCATCTCCCTTGAGCCCCTCCTCATTAGCTCCTCCTGATTTCTGTAGCTCATTGGGAAAAGAGCGTAGTTTATGGCCTCAAGAATGGAGCTCTTTCCGGCCCCGTTCTCCCCTACTATGGCCACAACTCCATCTGAGAAATCAAGTTTAGTGTTTACATGGGATCTGAAGTTCCTAAGATCGACCGATATTAACCTCATCCAACCACCTCTCGAGTTTTCTCATGACAAAGTTTTTCAGATCCTCCCCTCTTTTCCCCTCCCTGAAAGCCCTGTAGATCTCAATACCCAGCTCTCTTTCAAGCTCTCTCTCCTTGAACCATTCCCTGAGCATCTCCTCTATGTCAAGCGAGCTTGCTCCTTCCAACTCCACTCTCTCCATCTCCTCTGAGGTTATATCAAGGAAGATCCTGAGGTATCTTCCCTCAAGCTCGTCCAATAGATCCTTATGGGCTTTGTTAACTTCATCCACCAGATCCTCCCTTGTCTTAGCTCTTATTCTCATCATTGGAGGGATTTTCTCGGATAAAGCTATCCTTCTCACCTCATTCATGAGTTCTTCTATTCCCATTATGCTGGATATGCTCTTCTTCAGTATGTAGTAAGGTCTCACTCTCTCAAGCCTTATGAAATTCCTCTCCTCTTTTTCTGTATCTATAAGGAAAAATCCTTTTCCAAGAACCCTGCTCTCCTCTACCTCTCTCTCCTCTATGTTCTCGGTAGATCCTGGATATGCATAGATCTTCCTGCCATCGCTATGCTCCCTTCTGTTGTGATAATGCCCTAGGGCAAAGTAGTCAAAGGGTAATCGCTCTATGTCCGCTTTATGAATCTCGGTCTTGTATTCCGAGAGAAAAGGGGATATCCCTTGGTGAAGCACCGCTATTTTGAATCCATTGTCATCTTTAACGCTTTTTGCTATATCCTCGATTAAGGATATCAGCTGTTTTCTCATGGATGCTGGATGATACGGCAACCCGCATATGATCACATCATCAAATCTGATAAATGGTCTCTTTCTTCCAAGATAAACGAATTTCTCACCAAATATCCTCTCCAGAAGAGGGAATGGGGAATCCTTTCCTCCCTCAGGACTCGGACCTAGATCATGATTTCCCTGAACTGCGATGAAGTTAGCTCCTGATTCAACTATCCTCATTATTCCATTGACAGCCCTGAGGAGGGTCCAAGGAGCCGGTCTGTAGCTGTCAAATATATCCCCTGAGTGCACCACTATATCAGGCTTCACTTCAACTATCTTCTCCACAGCCTCATCAAATGCGTTGTACAGATCCTGTTCCCTCTCTAAAATGCCATACTGTCTTTTTCCTAGGTGAGTATCCGCAATGTGAACTATTCTCATCTTATCATCTCCCAGTACTGGTTTTCACTGTCTTCAGAAGAAATCTTCCACACATCGGTCGCCCTTATGCTAGCTCCTCCCCTCTTCCCCTCAAACTTATCGAACTTCACTATAGCGGGTATCTTCACCATGGGACCGACTAAAATAGCCTCTCCCACATTTAAGGATGGCAGGTACTCAAGCATCTCCTCGCTCATGAATTCAGTAGCCCTCACTACATAGCTCTGATCTTCTGGCTCAACTATCCTCAAGATTATCTTATTCACCATCTGGGATAGGACATCCTGATCCAGCTTCTTCGGCCTCTGGCTGACAAGTATAAGGCCTACGCCAAATTTTCTCCCCTCTCTTGCAATTCTTGATGCAGCCTCCCTTGTATACGTGGTTCTATCGTTTGGTATGAGGATATGTGCCTCCTCTAGTACAGTTAAAACTGGAATGTGGTGTTTTCCATGTATTATCCTCCTCTTCGCTCTTGATAGTATTGTGGAGAGGGCATGTCCCACTATCACATCCGATATATCGGTGTCAACCGACCCCAGCTTCACCACTACAAGAGTGCCTCCTCTAATTCTATCGGCTATCTCCCCCTCATTTGGCTTTATTATGTTTCCATAGTTCTCCTTCAGATTCTCTATCCTAGCAAGAAGGCTGTAAATGCTGTTCCTGTCCTTCTTCTCTATCTCTATATCGTTATCGATGAGCTGAACTCTGGGCTTATCCTGCTTTGTTGCTTCGATCATCTTTTTAACCACAAGCTCAAGGCACTCAAGGAAATCAGCACTTCCCTTCGGACTTCCTCCAGCCTCCTTGATCAGCTCATTTATCCTGTCCCTGTCATAAGCTTGATTGATCAGATTCCAAGCTCTCCTCAGATATATATACTGCTTCGCAGCTTTTTCATAGCTGATACCAAGAAGTCTAGCTAGTTCCTTCAAGCTAAGCTTGTTCACATCTAAAAATGGATCTATCTCCACTACAGGACATCCGTTTCCCAAGTCTATTCCAGCATATTCTGAATGCATGTCAAAGAGGACAACAGGACCTCCTCTTTCCACAACTTCCTTTATTATAACAGCAATGGAGTTGGATTTCCCAGCTCCAGTAACTGCAAGTACAGCTAAATGCCTTGAGACAACTTCATTTATATCAATTCTCACCTCAACATCCTCCCTTGTGAGAAGATGGCCGAGCTTAACTTGGCCTGCGTCGCTGAAAATTCTCCTGAGAACGTCCGATGGAGCTCTTCCAACAGCTCCTCCTGTAGGAGGAGGAGATCTGGGCATCATGAGCTCAACTCCGTTCTCGGTATTTGTGACCATGCCGAGAAGCTTTACTGTTGCCCTAGCCCAGTTGCTCGGCTTCCCTCCAATCATCCTGACTATCTTCTCCACTTCTTCTGCAAACCTTAATGATCTATCCGATAGCTCTATAGAGCCTCTCTCCACATGCGTTATCATGCCAAGTATGCTCCTATTTCCATCGAACTCAAGCATAACATAATCTCCAACTTGAGGTATGTGATCCCTGCTTGCCACAAACTCCACTTCAGTTGGAGTTGTGACCTCGGCTATCATCCCTATTACATCATTCATTGAGCATCTCCCTCCCACCGTGAAGATATCCTCTTATAAGCTCCCTTATCCCCTTAATATCCTTGTCTCCTATTCTAGCCAGCATGTGGCTCATGAGAAGAGGATAAGGATATCCCCTCACTGAAATCCCTCTGAGATCTTCCATAATATCCCTTAAAAAGCTCTCATCTCTGGCTCCAAGGATCTCAACTCTCAGGGGATTTGATCCTCTTTCCAATCTCATGTATGAAACTGTTATAGTATATGGACTATTCCATATGGTTTCAAAATAAGGTGAGGCTCTGAGCTCCTGATACTCGGGCCTTGTGTATCCTTCCTCCCTAGTTCTCATGTCTATTATGGTCATATCAGGCATCTTAGTCCTGAAAACCTCTCTCCCAGATGATCTCTTTGAGATAGCTACTAGTGTTGCGCCAGCCGAGCTCGATAGATCCAGCAGTCTTCTCATTGTCATTAAGTTCTCAACTCTCTCCATAAGGGAGAGAAGGAGGGAATCATATCTTCCTCTCTCAGAGCCAACCTCCAGATATCTATCAACTATCTCCTCCACAATTTTCTCCCTCATCTTCCTGCTCTCGGGATCTCCCGTAAACACTCTTTCTTTTTCTACCTCACTGCCGAGCTCATCTCTAAGCCTCTCCACTACATCAAGTATGAACTCAGCGGGGAGAAAATCAAATTTTGTGCCCTCACTTTTCCTCCTAGAAAGGAATCCCACAAACCTAGATGACTCCTCCAGAATAGAGTAAAGCGATCCGTCCATCAGAAGGAGCTTTGATCCCCTCTTAAGATTTCTCATGAGATGTTTCATCTCAAGAGAGCTTCTCATGGCGGATATCCTCTCATCAAGCTTGAACCTCTCAAGCCAGCCCATCTGGTAAATCCTCTCTTTCTGAATTCCATCATTGCTCAGGGTTGATGTGGCAGCTGATATAGCAAAAACAACATCTCCGGGTCCAAGGGGGAAGGAGTTGCTTCCACCATCGCATCCTGTTATCCTGTTGTACTTCTCTATTATCTCCTCAGAGCTTCTGATGCTCGGATGGCATCTCACCCATTTTTCCTCAATGGGAACCCTGCTTTCCGTGTCTATAAACCTCAGGATAATATCTCTGACTCTCAATGCCTCCTCCATTATGTCCTGAAACATAAGAAATTCTGATCTTGACACTTATCAGCTTTTCTCTTCATCGCATCAGCATTTAAATAACTGTCATATAGCATGATAAAAGTTGCTGTACTCCTCATCAGATAAGGGAATTGTATGCGAGATATGCGAGAGAAGATGCTTAATTCCAGTTGGAATGAAGGGAGCATGCGGGAACTACATGAATTCGGATGGAAGGCTTAAACACATAGGATATGGAGATTTAAGTGCTGTTGAAAGCAGACCCATAGAGCTAAAGCCTCTGTTTCATTACTGGCCAAATAGCACAGCTCTTACTTTCTCCAACTGGGGCTGTAACTTTTACTGTCCTTGGTGTCAGAACGATCACATAAGCTTCAGGTGGCCATCTGGAAGGAAGAGGTTTAGTCCGGAGGATCTTGTAGAAAGGGCGATAAAAGAGGGAGATGAGGGGATGTCAGCCAGCTTCAATGAACCGACCACAAACTTCGATTTCATAATGGATGTATTCTCACTAGCTTCGAAGAAGGGGCTTTACTCAATGATGGTGACAAATGGCTACCAGACGGAGAAAGCAATGAAGATGCTTATAGAAGCAGGAGCTGATGGGTGGAGCATAGATGTGAAGGGTTGTCCTTCAATGGCACAAAGAAGAGTTCTTCCTCATATAAATCACGAGATACCATTCAGAAATGCCAAGATAGCTCTTGAAATGGGCGGACATGTTGAGATAGTCTTTTTACTAGTTCCAAAGGCAAATAATTTCGAGGAATGTACTGACTGGTTGTTGAACAAGCATCTCTCCCTTCTGGGCCCCGATGTCCCGCTTCACATAAACAGGTACTTTCCAGCACATCTATGGAGGGAACCCCCGACTCCCTTGAGGGATCTGCTAAGTTTTGCTGAAAAAGCAAGGAAGGAGGGGATAAAATATGTATACGTAGGTAATCTTGGAGATCCGGAGCTGGAGAGCACAAAATGTCCCAACTGCGGGAAGGTTCTCATTAGAAGGAGCTGGCACAGGGTTACCTACTTCTCCCCTGTATACGAGGAAGGTGTGTATAGATGCCCTAGATGCGGACAGAAAATATACATGAGGGGAAGGTATATACCAAAGTAGTAAATTAGCTGTCTGCTAGAATTCTCCCTATGCCTCTTTCAACGACACTACACAGCTTCTCCCAGCTCATGCTCTCCTTCACAAGGGAGAGATGCCACGAATTTTCGTAAATATGCTTTCCCTTGGATTTTATATCATTTAAATTACTCAAAACAGCATTAATATCAATTTTTTCATTCTCTATTAAGCTTTTCAGCTTCTTTCTGTCATGTTTAAGTTTGACATTCTCCACGGCTAAAGCCGGGAGATTCCCGGTTTGTCGGCCTGAGGCCTCATCCTACCGGGTTCAGGGCTGTGTCAAGACCAGGGCATAATGCCCTACCAGCCCCTGCTATGGGCATGTAGCCCGTAGCCCGCTTGAGCATGTTCATCGCACCATTGTAGTCTGCATTGCACACATAGCCACAATGCGGGCATTTGAAGAGGCTTCCGACTCGGAGCCCCCTGTGCCCACATCTATGGCATGTTTTCGATGTGTTTCTTTCACTTATCTTGATCACCTTTATCCCAACCCATCTGGCTTTATATTCTATGAATTGGCTTAATCTGTGGTATGGGAATCCATTGTTCAATTTTCTTTTGAATTTTCTTCCTTTGCCGTTCTTTCTTATGCCTCTGAGTTTTCCGAGAACAATCATAGAATCGTTTTCTAAGGCCTCATTAACAATCGCTCTGCTTATCTTATGCAGTATATCATTTACTACTCGCCTTTCTTTATTTCCAATCTTCTTTATTGTTTTGTATGCTTTCTTCAAAGCCAGAGACCTTCTGAGGTAGAAATAATGTCCTTTGACACGTCTAAGCTCTTTGTCATAGAATTTCGGTTTCGGATTATTGGAGTTTACTGTTGTGGCAATCCACCTTATCCCTAAATCGACAGCTAAAACTGATTTGGGGTTTCTTTCTTCAACTTCTTTCTCTACAGTTATGTAGACGAACTATTCACCATTTCGCCTTAAAATTTTAGCCTCTCTGCAAATCATGTCTTCTGTTATTGGTTCATGTGTTTTAATTGGAACGTTTATCCCGCCTTTAACTCCATAGATGGGTATCTTTAGCCAATAAGGCGTAAGCTTAGTGTTTGCTCTATAAATGTCTCTTCTTAGAATCATTGGATATTCTTTGTTCGGCTTAAGTTTCCCCTTCAACCTTCTAAGAAGCCTTTCAGCCTGTTGACGTGTAGCTGAATAGAGCAGGACAGACTTGTCTCCATGAAGGTAGCGTTGAAAATTTTCGTATTCTCGTTTAAGAAGCTCTTCCTTGCCCTTTCGAAGCTCAAGAATCTTAGCCTTAATGGTCTTCCTAGCCTTCATGAGCGACTCGCTTGACATGAAATTATCCTAAGCTATATTTAAGCCTATCGTCAATTCATCCCACGGTTAAAACCGTAGGCTTTCTTGTCGGGTTCCATGTAAGCATTCTTAGATCGCACAAATCCCTTACAAAATCCATCAACAACTCCTCTGAAAAACTTCTCGATAGGCTTTTCAGCTTTGCTGAGATAGAGGACTCCAGTGAGGAAATTCTGGTCTTTAACCTGAGTTTGGGCCTTGCATAAGGTTCTATTATCGATCCTACCTCTGCTTCCACTGTGTCCTGAAAGCCTTTCTTTGAAATTCCCACCTCTATTCTTACCTCCTCAAGCATTGGCATGAAACCAAGGGAATTTCTCAGCTCTGAAATATATGAGGCATAGGGCTCTCTTCCCGGATCTACCCCATATCTAGACCTTATGTACTGCGATATCGGTGTTCCGAAGGTCATGGCTGGAACTATTCTCTTAAGGGACAGCACATCCGGAAATATATCCTTCTTTGTATCTATTATCACCTCGCCAAGCCTGAGCTCTATATCCCCTAATTTTAGTGGAGTGGAAAATCCCTCCTCATCCAAAGCCCTGTTCAATAAAATTAGCTTCTCTACAATCATTGATTTTCCAGAAAAAGGATTAATTGTCACGGTATCTAAGTCAAAAGAGAATCTAATTCCTCTTTTTTTATGTAAATTCTGTTTATCATCGATCCTCCGACAAACACTAGCTCCTCTGGAAAATATGTGAGAAAGCAGAACATTGTATCATAGTATAACATTTCTCTCTCCACAATATCATATCCAAGAGCCCATCCTAATTTGTCAGCTATATCTTTAAGGGATTCCCTTGCAAAAAGACTTTTTTCCCAGCATTTTATCGGTTTAAACCATTCTACCATCCTTTATCCCCCGTTAGCTGACCGGATCTTATGAGGCGGAGAAATGCAGCGGTTATTATCCTCTCAAAGCTTGGATCGCTTACTATCTCTGTAGGTTTGAAGTCCTCAGATGGAAGGGGCATTCCTATGAGCCTTCCAAGTCTCATGACAAACCATATCCTATAACGGGCTTTCTGAATTTCAGCTAATTTGGATATGAGAGGGAAATCAAGTTCTCTATACAATATAAGAAGGAGAACTTCTGCATTTCCCATAGGGTCCAGCTCGAAGAAGGTGGCTGAATCTGCTACAGCTTGTTCTGGGGAAGCTATGTTAATTCCGTAGGTATCTTGAATAAATAGAGATTCTTCCAAGGGTTTCTCCACAACCTCTATCTCATATATGCCGTTGAACCATTCCTTCATCATAGTTGCTTTCTCAACCTCTTCCCCACTAGTTGCTATGATAAGCTTTCTCGGGATAACAAAGTTTAAAACTAGCCCTTTTACTGAGAACAAGCCGGTAATGTAGTATTTACCCAATTGCTTGATGGCATCATAGATATCCCTTCCAATAAGCCATGAATATCTCTCTGAGGTCTCAAGAAGCCTCAATAATGGCTTTGCTATCGGATTCCTGTAGTTGAGGATATACCTCCTGTATTTACCGTAGCTCACTCTTGTAACGATGTTTCATCTTTTCCATCTTCTTAATCTGCCTCCAAGTCTCGGATATGCTGCAGCCAGTCATATAGGATATCCTTCTTATTCCAACTGGCTTTTCACTCTTCCTTAGGGCATCTAGGATTTTCCACCGAATCCCGCTGAGCACATATATTTTAGGGTCTTCTCTTAAAAAGTTTTTGTTAAAGAAAACATTCAGAGAAGAGGGAAGTAATTATAAAGCGGAAAATTAATTCTTTGCTATGAATCTTAGAAATCGGATTGTCTTTTCTCTCACCTCATCGGGGGACAGTACTGCTATGCTTTCCAAGCTATTTGATCTTTCAAGCCATAAAATTAGTTCTCTTCCAAGGAAATAACCTGTTTGTCTTCTTCCCCTTATGTTCAGCCAATCGCCAAAGAAATCATTTACGGGTGCTGCTTTTTCTATCCTGGACAAATATTCTTTAGCTAGGAATTTAATGTGTTTTCGGCACCATGAAATCCAGTTTTCATCATCCGCTTCATTCCATGTTTCCCTTCCCAGTATTAGATGCTCGCATCTTTTTGCAAATCCCTCACTATATAGAAGAAATGCAGGATCCTTTTCCTCCTCCTCAAATGATCTAAAGCCATTTCTCCACATCATATGGACTAAATGTCCCAGCTCATGAGCTATAAGTCCTTCCAGTTTATCCTTGGTCCACCATCCCAGTTCTGCGATTTTCTCTAATCCAATAAGACATGCAGGATGGCCTTTGTACAAGGTTGCCCATCCAGCTCCACATCCAATACCGACATACAAAACAAAAATGACATCAAGATTCAACTTGATTCTCCTAGTGGCTTGTTCATATACATTGTTGCAGATCTCAAAAGCATTATCTCTAGCTTTTTTCATCAATGGAATATAATCCTCGATTCTAAACAGAACTCTCTCCGCAAACTCCATCCAGTTCAAACCCATTTCCTTGTAATTATTTATTTGTTTTTCCAATAACTCCGGATAGCTGGAGATATATGCCATCCATGCTTGAAGCTTTTCTTTCTGTGTCTTTGGAGAAGCAAGGGTCCAGTAGCGCATGAAATCGTTGAAGGTATCGATAATGGTCTGCATCGACATTTTAGGCAAAATTTTTCTTAATATCTCTTAACTAGCATGATAGCAATTCTTTATTTTATAGTTTATTGATAGATCTTTTACAACGTCATTTTTTACATTTATGCTGCGTATAGGAAATTTTTCTGATTTTTCTGACCAAAAATTACATTTGTAACTGTATAACACTTGCTATGTAGAAGAAAAAATTTTTATTTAAATCCCGACAAGAGATAATGATATAGGAGGGATAAAAATGCAGTACTTTAAGTTACCTCAGGAACATTTTGAGGCATTTTACAGGAGTATTGAAAAATGGGGAACTGTTTACGGTCCTGTTAAAAGAGGAGGAATATACTCCTTTGAGAAAATTAATGACCCTGAGGATATGTCGCTTAATTATACAAGAACAATGATCCCTCCCAAGAAGTTCTTCATAAAGCCGAGGGAAAGAGTTCTCAAGCTTAAAGATGGTGAGTGGATAGAGGAATGGGATGAGGAGAAGAAGGTTTTGTTTGGAGTTCATTCCTGCGACATTAATGCGCTTCTAATACTGGATAAGGTTTATCTCAGCCATCCAGAGGATCCATTGTACAGAATGAGAAGAGAAAACTCCATAATAATAGGCATCAGTTGTATGCCTGATGAGCTTTGTTTCTGTAAAAGTTTGGGCACTGATTTCGCAATGCATGGCTTTGATCTATTTCTTCATGAGCTTCCAGATGGATGGCTCATCAGAATCGGAAGTGTAAGAGGACATGAAATAATCTGGGAGAATAGGAACCTCCTTCAGGAGCCTGATGAAGCTGATCTGGAAAACTTCAGGAATTTTGAGGAAAGGAGAAATAAATCCTTCAAAAAGGAGTTAAATATGCAGGGACTTGCCGATCTCTTCGACCTAGCATATGACAGTGATATATGGAAAAAGTATGAGGAATTATGCCTTGGATGCGGAAATTGCAACATGGTTTGCCCTACTTGCAAATGTTATGAGATCTGTGACCTTTGGACAAGCCCTCATGAAGCTGAGAGAATAAGAAGATACGACTCATGTTTTATGGAGACCCATGGATTAGTTGCAGGAGGCCACAACTTCAGAGCCACTAGACTTGAGAGATTCAGGAATCGATATTACTGCAAGAGCTACTTCGATCCACAGGCTGGCTTTAACTGTGTTGGATGCGGAAGATGCGACGAATTCTGTCCTGCAAAAATAGAGCATGTCAAAGTTCTCTATGAAATTGCAAGAGGGAGGTTATGCGATGTTCCGATCCTTCAGCGCAAAATTGCTTGAAGTAAGGGAGTTAACTCCGAAGGAGAAGCTCTTTACACTCCGTTTTATTGATCCACATCTAAATGATGGCTTTACATATAAACCAGGGCAGTTCGTCATGGTGGATCTCAGGGGATTCGGTGAATTTCCAATAAGCATCTGCTCTACTCCAACGAGAAAGGGATACATCCAGCTTTGCGTAAGGAAGGCAGGAAGACTGACGAAATACATGCATGAACTGAGAGAAGGAGATGTTATTGGGATAAGAGGGCCTTATGGAAATGGTTTTCCTATGGAAATAATGGAGAAAAGCAAGTTGCTCCTTGTTTCTGGAGGACTTGGAATGGCTCCTTTAAGAAGCGTTCTGTGGTATGCTTTAGATAGCGGAAAGTATGCTGAGATAAGGCTTTTCTATGGCACGAGGAGCTATGAGGACATACTTTTCAAAGATGAAATACTTAATTTATTGCAACATGGACAACATATGAACTGTTATGTAAAGCTATCATATGAGATAGATTCCCCCCACTTCTCTCAACTGAAAAGCAACTGCCCTCAGAGCGTGTGCAAGGGTCTAGTGACAGATCTATTCGAAGGAGAGGAATTAGATGCTGAGAATACCTATGCTATAGTCTGCGGCCCGCCTGTGATGTACAAATTTGTTGTCAAAGAGCTTCTTAGTAGGAATTTTTCCCCAGGTAGGATTTACATGACACTCGAAAGAAGAATGAGATGTGGGGTGGGCAAATGCGGTCACTGTATTGTTGGAACAAGTAGCTCGATAAAGTATGTGTGCAAAGACGGCCCTGTTTTCACCTACTGGGATGCCTTGTCTACTAGGGGGCTGATAGAATGAAGACTCTTGGTGTATTTGAGCTGACTGGCTGTGGAGGATGCGCTTTAAATATAGTATTCCTTTATAATAAGCTATTTGATATAGTATCTATATATGAAATAAAAGAATTTCATATGGTATCTAGCTATAGGGAAGATGGGCCGGTGGACATAGCGCTTGTATCTGGAAGTGTATCCACGCAGAGAGATCTTGACACGCTGAAGTATGCGAGAGAGCATTCAAGATTCCTGATGGCCATCGGGACCTGTGCAACACATGGAAATATGCAGTCCAGTGTGGAGGGAGATATAAAGAAAAAACTTGAGAGTATAGGAATCGAAGACAATTATATGAATGCATTAAATTCTAAACCCATTGTAGAATATGTTAAAGTTGATTTCGCACTACCCGGATGTCCCTATGACAAAGATGAGCTCTATCAAGCATTAATGCTGCTTGCGAAGGGAGTAGAACCGGTGTATAAGGACTATCCAGTTTGTGTTGAATGCAAGCTTAATGAATACGAATGTGTGCTTGTGAAAAGAGGGATTCCATGCCTAGGTCCTCTAACAGTAGGAGGCTGTAATGCAATCTGTTTAAGATCTGGCGTGGGTTGCATAGGATGCAGAGGTCCTCTTCCAAAGGGAGCAAATCCGGCTAGCGAAGCTAGAATTCTTAGAGAGCTTGGATACGATGATGAATATATACATAAAAAGTTTAAAACATTTGGTGGAGGGGAGCTCAAATGGTAAGAGTAGAGATGAGAACATTCACAAGAGTTGAGGGGAGCGGCTCGGCAGACATAATAATAGAAAATGGAAAGGTCAAGGAAGTAAGGGTCAGATTTCTGGAGGGACCAAGGTTCTTCGAGCTTCTCACCCTCGGAAGAAACTACTATGACGTTCCAGATTTGGAGGCAAGGATATGTGCCATATGCTATCTTTCTCACTCAATAGCATCTACTGTTGCAATAGAGCGTGCATTTGAAGTAGAGGTAACAGAGGAAATAGAGCTCTTGAGGGAACTAGGCCTTCTTGGTGAGATGATAGAGAGCCACTCGCTTCATTTATATCTTTTAGTCTCCCCTGACATATTTGGGCAACCTGATGCGATAAATTTGGCGAAAAAGCACTGGAATCTCGTAAAAGATGGTATAACAATAATGAACTTTGGTAATTATATAAGGGATCTTATAGGAGGGAGAGAAATACATGGAATCAACATAAAACCAGGAGGCTTTGGCAGATATCCCTCTGAGAAGGAACTGAGATTTATTGAGAAAAACTCTGCGGAGTATATTAAAATGTCTACTAAAATATTGGAACTATTTGTTTCTCAGGAACCTTTTGGAGCGAGATCCAACGCAAAAATAGTAACAAACAATTACCTTCTTGGGGATAAATTAATGGCAGATGATGGAGCTCTATTCGATTATCACGAGTGCATTGAGGAGAAATCCCTCCCATATAGCTTTGCCAAGCAGAGCAGATATAAAGGAAAGATATTTATGGTGGGCGCACTCTCTAGGTTGCTTCTCAAAAACAAATATCTGACTCCAACTGCTGCTGAATTTTTTGATAGATATAAGGATCTGCTTCTAGAGGGATATGCCAGTAGAAACAACTTGGCTCAAGCAATAGAGTTAATATATGCCCTAGAAAAGTCTGGTGAAATAGCAAGAAAGCTGTTAGATAAAGGAGTTAGAGCTAACAATGTTCTAGTGAAACCGGTTGAAGGGGAAGGAATAGGCTATGTTGAAGCACCCAGAGGAGTTCTAGTTCATCATTACAGAATAGAGGAAGATGGAAAAATAAAATATTCTAATATAATAACTCCGACAGCAATGAACCATGCTTTTATGGAGCTTAGCTTGTATGAGGAGGCCAGAAACAATTTTGGGAGAATGGACGATGAAAAAGTGACGAGAAAATTAGAGGAGACGATAAGAGCGCTTGATCCATGTATCTCATGCTCAGTTCATATGATCAAGATGTAATTTTAATAGGGAATTTAAACACTTAAGCTATTTATCTGAAGTATACAGGGATTAAAGGTCTTTATAGTTTCTCAGCTTGGATTCTAGGTGTTTGAATGGTAGGTGTAGCAGAAGCTCTGAATCCCAGATCCATAGCAGTGATAGGAGCCTCAAGAAACCCTGAAAAAATAGGCTATGTCGTGTTAAAACAGCTCCTCTCAAAATTTAGGGGAAAACTATACCCAATTAATCCCTCAGCTGATGAGATACTTGGCCTGAAATGCTACAAGAGTATAATGGAAGTGCCAGATGTGGTAGATCTGGCTGTTATAGCAGTGCCAGCAGATCATGTAATCGAGGTGATAAAGGAGTGCGGAGCCAAGGGAGTAAAGGCAGCGGTTGTTCTAAGCTCCGGTTTTGCTGAGATAGGAAACAGAGAGCTGGAGGAAAGATTGGTCGAGGAGGCAAGAAAAGGAGGGGTTAGGATAATAGGACCTAATTGTATGGGAATATTCGATCCGGGAAGAGGAATAGATATGCTGTTTGTTAAGGAGGAGCTGCTTCCAAGGTGCAAACCGGGAAGTATAGCGCTGCTCTCTCAAAGCGGAAGCGTGGGGACAAATATGCTATCAATGCTGAGGAGAATGAACCTCGGAATAAGCACGTTTGTGAGTTATGGAAACAAGGCAGATGTCGATGAAGCTGATCTACTCGATGTGCTGGCAGATGATGAAAGGACGAGAGTTATAACGATATATCTCGAGGGAGTGAGAGATGGAAGGAGACTGATGAATGCAATAAGAAGGATAAGAAAGCCTGTAGTTGTCCTTAAAGTGGGAAGATCAGAGGCGGGAGAAAGAGCTGTGGCATCTCATACGGGATCTCTTGCAGGATCAAGCAGGCTGTACATAGCAGCTTTGAGACAAGCAGGTGCTGTAATAGTGGATTCGATGGAGGAGTTGATTGACGCATCCAAAGCTCTCTCAATGCAGCCTCCTGTCATGGGAAAAAGGGTGTTTATAGTGACAAATGGGGGAGGATATGGGATAATGGCTGTTGACGAGCTTGAGAGAAGAGGAATGGTCGTTCCAAAAACTCCCGATGAAATTAAAGCTGTCCTGAAGAAGGAATTCCCTCCCTACTACTCCTTGGAGAACCCCATAGATCTAACAGCTAACTCGACACCTGATCAATATAGAATGGTGCTGGATATTCTATGCAACTCTGAGGTCTGCGATGCGATATTAGTGATACCCCTGATGGGCATTCCCAATTTCGATCCGATGGAAGTAGCTGAGGTGATCTCAAGCATGAAGTGCAAAAGGCCAGTTGTGGTATCCTTTGTCTCTCACACAGAGGAGACAGATAAAGCAAAAGAGATCATAGAGGGATCAGGAATTCCAGTTTACGAATCTCCGGAGAGAGCAGCTAGGGCTATCTACTTCCTCTATGAATATGGAAGGTCATACAGTGGCCGAGGTGAAGCCGACATCCCTCACAGCTATCGGAGGTGACTCCACTGGAACCTCCCACTCCATCCACCAGTGATATATCTGCCTTGAATCTCTTCCGACAGCGAATATGTTGGATAAAATTCTCAGGACATTGTCACTCAGCCTAAGTCCTCTAGCGGATCCAATGATCTCTCCCTTCTCCACTTTGAACAATCCATCTCTTATTATTGCAGAGAAATCTCCTGCTCTGTAGTCCTGAAATCTTAGATAGGTTGCATTTCTTATTATAAGACCATTCCTTAGCTCATGTACGAGCTCCTCGTTATTCATATCTCCTGGGCTTATAACTATATTCCAAGGTTGAGGGCTTACCCATCCTGCATTTGCTGTTGTAGTTGTGTTCATTGCCTTAGCTGTCAGCCTGTTATGCAGATATGTCCTGAGAAAGCCCGCATCTAGTATAACATTTCTCCTCGTTGGATATCCCTCCATGTCAAATGACCTAGATCCATAACCTCTAGGCTTGAGAGGATCATCTATTATGGATATCAAACCCGAGCCTATCTGCTCATTCAGCTTTCCTACATATGGGGACATCTGCATCATGACCGACATTGCGCTTGCAAGAGAGCCAAATACACCTCCTAGATTTCCCATAGCGCTGTACCATATCAATGCATTGTATCTTCCAGGCTCAACTTTGACCTGTCTCGAGGAGAGAACAGCATCTTCAGCGGCCTCTCTACCAGCTTCCTCTGGTTTTATTTCATCTATCATTCTGGAGCAACTAAATGAGTGTCCCGTGGATTCAGAGCTAACAAAAGCCCTTATGTCTAGATAGACATTGCTCCTCTTCTCACAAACCTTAATTCCTGTTGTAGTTGCAGTGCACGACATCTCAACAGCAGATCTTATTGATCCAGCCATCTTTTTTGCTCCTGAGGATAATCCAGAGTCTATTGCTACCGAAACAATATCTGAAAGCCTTTCTCCTGGATCCTCAAGCTTTGGATCATAGAGCCCCTCTATTATGGGATAGCTAAACGGTCCCTCCGGAAGAGAGTCATAGGCCTCCCTCGGAGGAAGAGAACTCATAACCTTCATGGCCCTCTCTATTTGTAGTTTGGTAGCATCAATATCTGGGCTTGTTACGGAGATTATCTGGATTCTCCTGTCTTTTACAAGCTGTATATCCAAATTGAAATCAAACCATGTGTTTGCTATGTCTATTTTATTATTAGAGAATCTTACTTGATCCCCCCTCGTGCTCCTCATATAAACTGCTGCCTCATCAATATCCTGCTTATCCAGAAGATCCAAGACATCCTCCAAAAAACCCAAGGACTCATCATATTCCTCCAAGTCCAACACCCCTCAACCTTATAGTAGGACCTCCAGTCCAGACAGGAACTCCCTGTGCAGGATCTCCCTTTCCACATGTAGCAGCCTGAAATTCTAGGTCTTTTCCAACCCCATCCACACTAGAGTAGAAAGAAGGAGTGGTTACCTCTAAAACAGGCTTCAGCACTATCTCAGCTATTCTTCCTCCCCTTATCATATAAGCTTCCGAGCCAACATACCTCTGATTGTATCTTCTATCATCTATATTCCATTCCATAAACCTCTTTATGTAAACTCCCTCAGATACATCCTCTATTAGCTCATCCACCCTACTATCTCCCGGCATTATGAAGGTATTTGACATTCTGACTATTGGCTCCCTGTTGAAATCGCTCGCTCTTGCGGCCCCATTACTCTTGATGCCAAATATGCTGGCTGTCTCCCTGTTGTGCAGAAATTCATTTATAATGCCGTTTTTCATCAAAATTCTTCTTCTTGCCTTTACTCCCTCGAAATCATACAGATAAAACCCATAGCTTCCCTCTATTGTTGGATCATCAGCAACGCTGACAAGCTCGGATCCTATCCTAGTCCCCAGCATATCTCTTGTGACAAAGGATTCGCCTGCCTGAGCTGCTTCTCTTCCCAGAACCCTATCCGCCTCATATGGATGGCCAGTGGATTCATGAGCAACCAGACCTGATATGGGAGGGCCTATCACAACATCCATTTTACCTTTTGGAGCCGGAACTCCTTTCTCAAGTCTTTCTTTCATGCTTTTTGATATCTCCTTCATGAAATCCTCAAGTCTCCAGCTATTTATGATTTCAAATCCCCCGCTTCCTCCTTTGCTCTCGAATTCTTGGGTAGAGTTCTGTCCTGATACATGAGTGAGCATCATGCTTATGCTTATTCTTGGAATCTCTCCTCTCACAGAAGCTCCCTCATTGTTCAGAAAGTATGTTATCTCCTTCGATATGTTCATCATTATGCTTCTTGCCACTATTCCCTCCTCTCTGGCTATTGAATCTATCGATTTTAAGAGCTCTATTTTCTCCTCGGTCGGTACATCCCAAGGATCCCTGACGGTTGGGACTCTGAACTCCGCTCTTTCAAATCTCTCCTCAGATAAGCTTACCTTTCCCTTTCTAGAAGCTGCCCTAGAGTTTTTTGCAGCAAGCTCCATAATTTGCTTAGCCTTCTTCTCTGAGCTAGTTGATGCAAAACCTAGGCCTCCGTCTACTAGGACTCTTGCAGATATACCTCCCATGGATCCAGTTCCATAAGCCTCCAGCTCTCCATTTCTCAGCCATATAAACTCCTGATCATTTATCTGAACTCTTACTTCTGCATATGGATATGAGGCCTCTTGAATAAGCGCTTCGGCTATGTGGAAAAGATCCATCACAACCCCCTCGATATTACTGTAAAGGCTTTTAAGCTTTATCTGAATTTAATGCTAAGTTATCCTGCTTCCTGGAGGAACTTTTTTCTCTGGTTGTATCAAAACCGGAGTTCCCTCCTCTCCAACAGATGCAGCTAATAGCATCCCCTGGGACCATATCCCTCTTATCTTCTTGGGCTGAAGATTTACAACCACAACAATCTGCCTTCCAATGAGTTCCTCAGGCTTATATTGGCCAGCTATACCAGCTACTAACTCTCTCTTCTCATCTCCTAAATTCACTTTTATTTTGAGAAGCTTATCTGATCCGGGAACTCTTTCTGCTTGCTCTACCTCTCCTATCCTGAGGTCAACCTTTCTGAAATAGTCTATGTCGATATACTCGCTCATGTGCTGTTTGTGGAGGGAAATATTAATAAGTGCATCGGTCTGGTACCATGGAGCTTACATTAATTAATTTATGTTTATCATGTGGGAGTGAAATGGAATGCCTAAAGTGTCTATAAGAGTGCTCGGATCGAATCTAGAAGTAGGGAGAAGTGCGATCCTAGTTGAGATAGGAGGAAAGAGGATATTAATGGACTACGGCATGAAGCTAGTGCCAAAGAAGGAACCAATGTACCCCGAGGAAGTGAAAGATGTGGATGCAGTACTGTTAACTCATGCGCATGTGGATCACTCGGGCTCCATACCTCTTTTATTTAACGGAAAGGAAGTTCCAATATATGGAATAGATATAACAAGAGATTTCACAGAGCTTCTCCTCTTTGATTCCCTTAGGGTTGCGAAAAAGAGGGGATATCAGCTTAAATATGGTGCAGAACAGATAAAAAGGGCATTGTCTGTTTACAGGTCTGTGGAATACGGGATTCCGTTCAGGATAGGGGATGTTAGAATTACAGCATACAATGCTGGCCATATACCGGGTAGTGCGATGTTCAGGCTTGAGTACAACGGGTTCTCTCTCCTATACACAGGGGACTTCAACTTAAAGAAGACAAGATTAATGCCTCCAGCTGATACTAACTTTCCTAAGGTGGATGTCCTAATAACAGAGTCTACTTATGCATTCAGGGAGCATCCTCCGAGAGCTGGACAGGAAATTCTCCTTAAAGAATTGGTAAAAAATGTGATGAGCAAAGGAGGTATGCCCATAATAGCTGGATTTGCAATAGGCAGGCTTGCTGAGGTGGCAATGGCACTCAGAGCTACAGGAATTAAGGAACAGATTTTCCTCGATGGAATGGCGAGGGAGGGGATGAGGATAACACAGCAGTACCCAGACAGAGTTAGGGACTTTAAAGAACTTAGCAGGATATCCGATACGATAACTTTTGTTGGAGGATGGAGGATGAGGAAAAAGCTTATAAAAAGGCCTTCCATAGTGCTGACAACCTCAGGCATGCTTGAAGGAGGACCTGTGAGATATTATCTTGGAGAAAAAGCTGAGGATGAAAAAAGTGCAGTGGTATTGACTGGGTATCAGATAGAGGGTACAGATGGAAGGAGACTTCTGGAAGAGGGGAAAATAAACCTTGAGGGGTCAGATCTAGATGTTAGCATGAAGGTAAGCCAGCTCAACTTCTCCGCGCATGCAAGCAGATCGGATATATTTGAACTTATAAAAATAGCTTCACCAGATGTAGTCATACCGGTACACGGTGAGGACACGGAGAAATTCTCTGAAGAGATAAGAAAGATGGGGATATCATCATTTGCCTTAAGAGATCCTTACGAGGAAGTTATGCTTTAAAATATAACTTCTATATCAACTGACTTTACACCTTCTATCTTCTCAACAGCTCTCCTTATGCTAAATATCAGAAAGTTCGCCAGCGGACAGAACGGAGTTGTGAAGGAGATTTTTATTCTAACAACTCCACCTTCCACCTCAACATCCCTGATGAGACCTGCATCTACTAAGTTCATCTTGAGCTCCGGATCTATTATCCCTTTTAAGGCTTCTATTACTTTTTCCCTGATTTCCTCCAATCTCTTGAACCTCCTGAGAGAAGTTTACATGGATACCTAGCTAGCTCTATTCTATCATCAGTTGGTGCGCATTCCACAATATAACATTCCTCTATCTCGTCCAATTCATCTAAGATCTCTAACGGGAGAAATACCCTGTCTCCATCGATGTGTGCAATGCTTCCTGCTAGCTTTAGTATCCTTTCAGAGGGATTCTTCACCTCAATTCTGAGAAGAGTCCCATCTCTTGTTGGAGTCTCAAACGGTAGGGCAACCTTCTTGGATCTTCTTTTCCATCTCATCCACATCTGGTAATCCTTTTGTATAGCAGGACAGAAATAGCTATAAATCCCGGTTTCCTTCTCGATAAACTCCAGTATTTTTTCAGCAAGATTCCTGCTTCCCTTAACAGCTACCTCGCTTAATTCATCCGGCTTGAATCCAAGCGATAAAAGGCTAATTCTATTTGAATCGCTGAACTCCATCTCATTCAAATTCAGAAAATCTGCGCCCATTCTGTCCAGCTCAAGAGCCAAGCGCTTTATCTTCTCCTCATATCTTTCATCCGGAATTGCAGGTATTTCAGCTCCTGCTTGCATTCCGAAATCCTTTATCTCCCTTATGACGCTCCATCTGCTCTCATCCCAGCTGTGCAGCCTTATCTCATTCACTCCAACATCTGAAAACGCTTTAATAGATTCTCTGAGCATTAATCCATTTGTATATAAATGAATATGAAAATTACTGCCAAATCTCTCTTTTAGTATTTTAGTATAACTGATTACCCTATCCGGAACGAGGGTGGGCTCTCCTCCTGTGATTCCCGCTCCTCTTGCTGATATAAGCTCTGCTTCTCTCAGGATATCCTCATCTTTTTTGACCTCAACCTCATCAGCAAAAACAATATCTTTTCCTCTTCTTCTCTCAGATATAGTGCAGTAAAAGCACTCACCGTATAAAGGGCATATTCCGGTTATGAAGAGCACCATCTTAGCTCCTTTCCAGCAGAGTTCGCAGCCCTTACTCCATCCTCTTACTCTGAGAGCTCCAAATTTCAACTTCTCCATTTAGATCATCCAGCTTTCTAAGTACTTCTTCTGCTCATCGCTTAGGGAATCTATAGAGATCCCCATGCTCTCGAGCTTAAGATATGCCACTCTAGCATCTATCTCTCTGGGTAGCTCATGAACTCCAGGATCGAGCTTTCTGCTCAAAAGGTATCTAACAGCGAGTGCTTGGTCTGCAAAGCTCATATCCATGACCTCGCTTGGATGGCCTTCTGCTGCTACCAGATTTACGAGCCTTCCCTTGGCTATCAAGTACACTCTTTTTCCATTCGGCAGTGTATACTCAGTCAAATTTTCTCTTAAGTCGGTTTTTGAGGTAGCTATCTTCTCCAGATCTCTGACAGAGACCTCTACATCAAAGTGCCCAGCATTTGCCAATATAGCTCCATCCTTCATCTCCATTATATGCTCCTCTGTTATCACATCCTTATTTCCAGTTGCTGTGATGAATATATCCCCTATTTTGGCTGCTTCTATCATTTTCATGACAGAAAAACCATCCATTACTGCTTTCAGAGCTCTTATAGGATCAACCTCTGTTATCACAACTCTTGCCCCTAGGCCCCTAGCTCTCATTGCTATTCCTCTTCCAACATGTCCAAATCCAGCTACAACAACAGTTTTTCCTGCTATCAAGACATTTGTTGCCCTTAAAATTCCATCCAATGCGCTCTGTCCTGTTCCATGAACATTATCAAATTCCCACTTTGTCTCAGCATTGTTCACGGCTATAACTGGATACCTCAAGATTCCCTCTCTTTCCAAGGCCTTTATCCTTATCACTCCCGTTGTCGTCTCCTCAGTTCCTCCTATCGCATTTATCCCTATTCTTGCTGCCATGACAGTAAGATCTCCCCCATCATCCATTGTTATGTCTCTATGTCCACTTAAAACTGTTTTTATAGCGGAATAATATTCATCTTCAGTTTCTCCTCTCCATGCAAATACATGAATGCCCTTTCTTACTAGATAAGCAGCTACATCATCCTGAGTTGAAAGAGGATTGGAGGCTGAGAGCCATATCTCAGCTCCACCTTCCTGTAATGTCTCCATTAAAACAGCAGTCTCCTTTGTAACATGCATACAAGCGGCTATCTTTATCCCCTTTAGGGGCTTGTCCGCTGAGAATTCTCTCCTTATCCTCATAAGAACTGGCATATGCATTTCAGCCCATTTAACACTTCTTTCTCCCCTCTCAGCGAATGATATATCTCTGATTTTGTAGCTCATGATGACCTCCTCCTTATTCTGATTATCCAAGAGCTGTCTTCCTTCTTCATGCTTATTATCTTATTCCCAGTTCTCTCAGACCAAGGTGCTATCTCGTCGACAGTTGCCGGATCATCAACTAAAAACTCCAGTATCTCATCCGGTTTTGCTTTTTTCACTTCCTTTGCTATTCTTATCAATGCAAATGGGCTCTTCTGTCCTCTGAGATCAAGAAACTTTGTGCCTCTTTTCATCCAGTAAGCTGGAGTCTAGAAAATATAAATGTTCGGAGAGTTACAGGTCAGCTGTTATTGAACAAAATATGACATTTATTCGATCCTATCGCCAAGCAATGCCATGACATCGCTCTTTGATGTCTTAGCTGACGTTATCTTGTACATCAAATATCCATCTTCTCCGTCATGGTAATAGGACGGCATTACGCCGAGAAAGTCATATCCCAACTTTTTATACAGATTTATCGCTGGCTCATTTGACACTCTTACCTCAAGATATATCAGGTCAGCTCTGTACTCATTCACCAAGTTCTTCTCCGCTTCTAGCATAAGGGAGGTACCTATTCCCATTCTCCTGAACCCTTTATCCACTGCTATAGAGAGTATGTGGCCCATATTGAACATCCCTCCTCTTGTGAAACCTCTCTCCACTCTACACATCACATAACCCACAAGAATTCCGCTGGGTCCTTCAGCCACGATGAAAGCTTTGGGAAACCTCCTAAAGTTCTCATCGAAGAAGTATGGCGGGTAATGCTCAGGTAGGAAAACTCTGTTCAGTCTTTGAACTTGATCTATGTCCTCTGGCCTGTAAAATCTTATCTTAAAGATAGTTTTCTGAGTTACCAGAGATATCACCAAGCTAGTAGGTGGAATTCTTTTTTAAATTGTTTAGCTACATGTAACGGGATGACATTCGACGAGCTCACTGTAAGGGTGCATTCTCTCTTTGCTGTAAAGGACTATTATCTAGTGCCAGATGGAGCAGAATACATTGTAGCTGAGGAAAATGAGGATAAGATGAGGGAGAACTTTCTTTCACTGATGAGATTTTGTCAAGAAAGGGGATACATTCCAAGGATGTTCAGATATGGAAATGAAGTGCATATAAGGGTGATCAGGTATCCTATAATCCAAGGATATAACTGGAAAAGGGCCCTGCTATTATTTCTGGCAACTATTGGTACCGTGATGTTTTCAGGCTATCTTCTCTCATCAGGAACAGCTAAGCTTCTTTCTGAGCTAAATGTTCCTTTTGATATAACTTCTCAGGCAATTTTGTATTCTCTTGGGCTCCTCCTCATACTGGGGATACATGAAGCAGGTCATATGATATCGAAGCTCAAGTGGGGAGGCACGACGGAGCTTCCCTACTTCATACCATTTATACCTCCTTGGGGTACGCTTGGTGCAGTTATAGCGAGCAGAAAGATACCCGCGAATAGGGATGAGCTGATGGATCTGGGGATCTCCGGCCCAGTAGCAGGTTTTCTCGTGGCTCTTGTCGTATCATTCCTCGGCATAATGACATCAAGCTATGTTCCGGAGGATGTAGCTAAAAGATGGACTCAGAGCGGGGAAGTATCGGAGCTTCCAATGCCTCTTGTAACAGTTATCATGGAGAGAATGCTTGGATCCCATGAAGGAGTTCTTCTTCTCTCACCTCTTGCGATATCAGGCGTAATAGGATTGATAATAACCTTTCTCAACTTGCTACCTGTTTCTCAGCTGGATGGAGGCCATGTAATTTACTCCTTGATAAGAGATGATAAAAAGAGGATGATTGTCTCGCTGGCATCCTTGATGCTGGCTTTCATGATAAGCCCTGCAATGGCCTTATTTTTGGCCTTTTTTATGATATTCTTACCTCACCCTCCCCCTCTAGATGAATGCACTGGAATATCCAGAAGAAAGAAAGTAATAGGAGGTCTTGCTTACGCGTTTATTCTGATAATGTGCCTGCCTATACCTTGAAAACTGGCTTGTCTATTCCTTTTTTCTTTCCTTCCTCCATCATGCATGCTCCATGAACAAATTTTATTCCAGCTTTTTTACAGAGTTCAATAGCTCTCTCGCTGTCCGAGCCAGGTTGGAACCATATTCTCTTAACTCCTACTTTTATACATTCTTCCACAACTTTCTCGGATACCTCTGGTCTAACAACCAAATCCACAACATCTGGTACCTCAGGAAGGGAGCTTATAGAAGGATAAACTCTGTCTCCATTTATCCTTTCAGCATTTGGATTGATTGCGTACACTTTTCTAAAACCAGCTTCTTTAAAGAACTTGTATAGCTTATATCCCCATTTTTCTGGATTTGTAGATGCTCCGACAACAGCTACAGAGAAATTCTTGTTGAGAAATTCATCTATGAGAGACTTAAGATCACTCATAGGATCCCTCAAGGTTAAATCTTGGAGGAGTATAAAAAATAGATGTCAGAGGATTCAAGCGACTTTGAGGAGGAAGAGCTATCCAGACTTAATGATATAAGAGCAGAGGTAAATTCGATGAGAATGGAGCTTGTGAAGTTAACTGAAGAGCATAGCACCCTTCTTTCTGAGATAGAATCACTCAGAGTGAAGAAGGAGGAGATGGAAAAGTACGTTAAAGAGGAATCCCTTCGTCTGAATGAGCTGAGAAATGAGATATATGAGCTGGAAAAAGATGTTGACAATCTTAAGGAGGGAAAGGAGAGGCTTATATCTGAGATATCAGTTCTAAAGGCTGAGAAGGGAAGATTGGAGGCAGAAGTAGCTTCTCTTAGAAGCGAGGAAACTGAGTTAAATCAGAAGATTGCGAGAATGAGAGAGGAGAAGTCCAGACTGGAGATAGAAATAAAGGACATGGAAGCTAGAAGATCTGAGCTCGAAGGGAGCATAGAATATCTTAAGAAGATGAGAGAGGATCTGATAAAATCAATGGAGGCCATAGCATCTAGTCTTGAGGGATCCTTCAGGAGAGCTGGACAGGAGATCAGTCAAATTTCATCTACTGTAAAGGAGATCTTTAATTCAGTAAAAGAAAATATTCCAGATATAAAAGAACTTAACAGCATACTGAAAAAACTATCCGATATGATAAGCGAGATCCTTGTAAGGGAAAGGGAAGTGGCGATAAAAGAGGCCAAAGTAAACATGGAGCTTGGAAGGATAAATGATCTGATGGCCCAGAGAGATGCTATCCAGAGAGAGATAGAGGAGAAGAAAAAGGAGCTTGCAAATCTAAAAAGATCCATAGAAGAGAAGCTTGAGGAGCTTGCATCAGTAGAAAAAGCTCTGAGCAGCAGGAAAAGCAGCTAGCTATTTTTATATTTTTATTATATCTCCGCAATAGTTAAATAGAGAGCTCACAAGGTATAGCTGGGCTTTGCTTTAATAGTCTCAAGAGGTGTTCCTCCGATGAGCGAGAAACAAAAGGAGAAAATAGTCAGGTCTGTAGAGGTTACTCAAGAAATGCTGAATGAGATGAAAAAAGCTCTAAAAAGGGCAAAAGTTGTAACTCCGCAGAGTATAGCAGAAAGCTATGGGATAAAGGTTAGTGTTGCAAAGAGAATTCTCAGAGAGCTCGAAAAGGAAGGGGTTGTGATATACGTTAATGGCAATTCTAAGCTGAAGATATACAAGGGCGTTGAGTCCTGAGAGGGTTGCTTGAGGATGGAGGAATATAAGATAGCAGTAGTTATATCCTCAGGAAGGGCAGTAATATCCCTTCTGAGGTACTTATCCCCTCTGACATCTGAAAGGATAGCGATGAGCCTCCCCCTTGAGGGAATAGTGGTAAACGCTGGTAATGCTATCTATATTTCGTTGGATATAGAGGGAACTCTTGAGGGAGTGACCAATCAGCTTAAAGCTGGAGAGGTCGGAATGAACGTGGAGAGAAAGATGATGATAATAGCACTAAGAAACATAAAGCTCGATTTCAGGGCGACCAGACTGGGCATAGTGAGAGAGGGTCTGGAGGTAATATCCGCGGCTAAAACAGGGGAAAAAGCAAGAATAGAAAGAATTTAGAGCAATATTAAAAGAAGTGAACCCATCCTCCTTCCTTCAATTCTATAGTTCTGTTTTCTCTTCTCAGGAAAATGCCCTTTTCCCTGACAACTCTTCCTATTCTCTTGAGGAAGAAATTGTTTTCCAAGAATATATCCTCTATCTCCCTTCTCATCTCCTCTGGAGCAGTAAAAACTATGTTAAACTCCTCTCCCCCATAAAAAGCAGCTTCTACACAATCAATTCCCTTTGAAGTAAGGAAATCAGCAAGTTTGTCGCTTATCGGAATATCTTCCACTAGGATACCTACATCGCTTGACTCAGCTATGTATCTGAGAGACCAGTAGAGCCCATCACTGCTGTCTGTAGATGAGCTTATTTCATCTATTTCTGACAACAATAACCCCTGCTTGAGCTGAGCCTTAGGCCTGTAGACAGAGCTCAAGGCCTGCTGTCTGAATGGCTCTTCTGCATGCATCCCCTCCAGAAGTATCTTGTAGCCCAGCCAAGTAAGGCCAAATTCACCAGTCACATAGACATCATGTCCCGGCTTGGCTCCCGATCTGGCTATCAAGTTCTTATGAACCTTTCCAATGGCCGATCCATCAACTATGATCTCCTTTGCTATCGATATATCTCCTCCAACTAGGTGTGTTCCATATTCTTTCACACCATCCTCCAATCCAGCTATGATCTCCTTTGCTAAGTCTATATTTATCCCCTTAGGAAGGCCTACTGAGGCGAGAAATGCAATAGGATAAGCCCCCTTAGATGCTAGATCTGAGATATTGTTCACTACACATTTTCTAGCTAGCTCTCTCGGGGTCATTCCAGGCAATAGATCTGCAGATTCCGTCACCATATCGCTCTTCAGGATGTAAATTCCCCTGTCCAGTCTCTTAGCTGCAGCATCATCCCTTCCTATCTGAAGCAAGTTCTCCGGATCATGCTCTACTGTCATCGTTATGAAACGTATCAAGTCCATCTGGGTGAATGGCATATGAAATAATTGGTAAGGCTAATGTTAAAGTTTTTGAGGATCTAGCTCTATAGATAGGGGGTGTCTGTTATGGCTAGAAAAGTCGTCATATTGGGGGCAGCTGGGAGAGACTTCCACAACTTCAATGTATTCTTCAGAGATAATCCTGACTACAAAGTAGTCGCCTTCACAGCAGCTCAGCTTCCGAATATCTGGGGAAGAAAATATCCACCTGAGCTTGCTGGGAAGCTCTATCCAGAAGGCATACCCATACTTCCCGAGGAGAACCTTCCTGAGATAATAAGAAGGGAAGGTGTCGATCTCGTTGTTTTTTCCTACAGTGATGTGAGCCACCAATATATAATGGAAAGAGCGGCAATAGCTCAAGCAAATGGAGCTGACTTCATGCTTCTTGGACCAAAGAGCACTATGCTAAAATCCAGAAAACCCGTAATAGCGGTTACTGCTGTAAGGACTGGTGCAGGAAAGAGTCCTACGAGCAGAAGGGTTTCATCAATCCTCAGGAGCAAGGGGCTAAAGGTTGTGGTGGTGAGGCATCCAATGCCATACGGTGATCTGAGGGAACAGGTTGTCCAGAGATTTGAGAGCCTTGAGGATCTTGAAAAGCACAAGACCACAATAGAGGAGAGGGAAGATTATGAACCGCATATAAAAATGGGAAATATCGTCTACGCAGGAGTGGATTATGAGAAGATACTGAGAAAAGCTGAGGAGGAAGCTGACATAATCCTCTGGGATGGAGGTAACAATGACTTTCCATTTTACAAGCCAGATCTGTGGATAACTGTGGCAGATCCTCTCAGACTGGGTCATGAGCTGACATACTGGCCTGGAAGCGTTAATATAAGATCCGCAGATGTTGTCATAGTTAGCAAAGTGGACACAGCAGATAGAGACTCGATAATAAAGCTGATGGAGAACATAAGATCCGTAAATCCGAGGGCTACGATAATCGAGGCAGCTATACCATATAGCGTTATGGAACCTGATCTGGTCGCAGGAAAGAGGGTTGTTGTGGTGGAGGATGGGCCAACAGTAACTCATGGAGATATGGGATATGGAGCTGGGTATCTTGTGGCCAGAAAGCTCGGAGCAAGAGAAATAGTCGATCCTAGACCCTATGCTGTTGGATCCATAAAAGAGACTTATATGAAATACCAGCACCTGAGGGAAGTTCTACCAGCAGTTGGATATGGAGCACAGCAGATGAAAGAGCTGGAGGAGACGATAAACAGGATACCAGCCGACTCCGTGATACTCGGAACTCCTACCGATTTAGGAAGATATCTGAAGCTGAACAAACCAACAGTTCACGTTAAATATGAGCTTCAGGAGATAGGAAGGCCTAATTTAGAGGACATAATTGGCAGGTTCTTGGAGAAGGTGGGGATATGAGAAGAGAGATATGGCTTATGTCTTGGAGGGAGTTTCAAGAGGCTGCAGAGGAGACCGACATAGTAATACTTCCCGTTGGAGTTCTGGAGGCACATGGCCCTCATCTCCCTCTGGGTACTGATTTCATTGTTCCACAACATTTAGCTGAGCTTTTAGCATCAAAGCTGAATGCTTTAATAGCTCCAGCTGTTCCATATGGTGTTGTTCACTCCTTACTTGGCTATCCAGGATCTATAAGCATAGGAAAGGATACTCTAAAGAACCTCATAAAGGATCTGATAAAAGGACTGGCAAGCAACGGTCTAGACAAGGTGATCATACTGAACGGTCATGGATCAAGGGATCATCTTGATGCCATATCAGAGGCATGCAAAGAGACATGGAAGGAGGATGGAGTGAAAAGCGTGGTTGTAAACTGGTGGATATACGGAGAGGAGCTCTCCAAGGAAATGTTTGGATCTGTTGGCGGGCATGCAGGAACAGAGGAGACTGCTGCGATAATTGCCATAGACAAATCTCTTGTTAGGGAGGAAGAGGAGCTAAGCGATCAGGTGTACTACACTGTAAGAGGACTAGATCCAGTGCCAGCTCCCGGATCAATATTGATATATGATAAAGAGGACAGAGCGTATATACCGGATGCTGAGACATCCAGAAAGTTCGTCCAAGAGCTGGTATCTAGGATGGCCGAGGAGTTGAAGAAAATAATAAAGGGATGGGATATACAGGAGATAGGAATATGATCAAACTTCAGATGGCCAGATAGCATGCTTTGATATTATCAATCTTATTACATCTCCTGCATCCTGCATTAAGTCTACTGAGCTCTCGCAGAACTCTATGAAGTACATCAGCATTATCGCGGACACGGGATCCAAAATCTCTCTTTCCCTCACTATAATCGCAAGGAGCTCGTTGTGAAGAACATCATAATCATGTTCTAATTTATCCAACTCCTCTAAGAGCTTTATTGCATTTTCTGGATCGTCTCTCATCTTGCTAACAGCATTTCTCAACAGTTCCGCCCCTTCTCTTATTTTTCTTCCCATCTCCGGCATTTTATCCCTTATGCTATCTGGAACCCTGTCCTTTGCAAGGTTAAGCCTTCTAAAAGCTCCTAGAATATAAGCTATTGATCTATCAGTCCTAGATGCTAGTTTCAACAGGTCTTCCCTGTCTCTGCTCAGCACGCTGTCGTAGATAACTCTGTCCATCTCCCTTCTATACCAATCAGCTTTTCTCTCATAATCCTTTATTACAGATCCTTTTTCCTCGAACATATCGATTTTATTATCATGAAGTAAGTTTAAGGCATCCTCAAACTCAGATGCAGCTTTGACAAGCAGATCTGTGTGGTGAAGATGAAGCTCATAAGTGGCCCATATAGGCCTTGTCTCCTTAATGACAAGCATGCTTATCGCAAAAACTAGTAAGAGCAAAAGGGACATCACAAAAAATATGCCCTTAAGTGAATATGAAGCTATAATCCCAGCTAGCATAGCTCCAGTGGCATATCCGGAATCTCTGAACCCTCTATACAGACCAAGAGCCTTTGATCTTGCCTCTTCTGGAACAGAATCTGCTGTCATAGCGGGAAGTATTGGGTAGTAGAGGCCAAGACCGATGCCGAACACAGCCGATATGACTAGCTGTAGCAAATGATCTGTAAGAGTGGCTACACCAATTAGACCTATTATATTCATGATAAGTCCTAGAAGAAGAGGTCCTCTCCTTCCTATAGCATCAGAGAGCTTTCCAGCTAGTGGCATTGAGCCGGAAAACGATACCATTATCACTGCTTGAGCCAAGCCTATCTCAGGCATGGAAAACCCGAGGGATGACAGAATTATCGGGTAGAAACCCCACATAACAGAATCCGACATCTTGGATGCGTGAGCTGTTATATATGTTGCAATTAGAGTTTTACTCTTTAATCCAATTATATATACACTATGGCTCTCATTTGTATTCGATTTTATGAATCTATTTTCCCTTATGTTTGCCATTATTATAGTGCTGGTCAGAGAGCTGAGAAGAGATATGAGGAAGGAGTTCAACAGTCCCAAATAAGAAGCAACTACTCCAGCAAGAAGAGCACCGGTTCCATACCCAAAATAGACAGAGCTCTCCATACTTCCTATTTTGGCTCCAGCGCTCCTTCTTTCTGAGGAGAGGAAGCAATATGCTGTTGAGTGAACTATCCCCTCCCCTGATCCCACGAAAATATTTCCCAGAAAAAGGCTTGTTATGTCCCTGCTGGTTACTAAAAGCGTTACCCCTAAGATATACAACACTCCTCCAGCTATAAATGATTTCCTGCTTCCGCCTAGCTCGATTATCCAGCTACTCACTATTCCCATAAGGCCTTTCATGAATCCAAATGAGATCAAAGGGAGGAAGAAAACAAACAGGGCATTTGTTCCGGATAATTGGATGGAGACATTTGATAGAATAGTTCTCTGAACTCCTGTTGCCATGCCTATCATGTAGACAGCTGATAGAAGTAGAAGAACACCGGAATATCTCAACTTATCACCACATGCTGTAAATTCTGTACATAAACTTTGGAAGGAAGTGCTTCAAGCCATTATAATCATATCTAAGTATTTTTGGCCTGATAACTAGATATCCGCTGAAGCCTTTTTCCCTAAGCTCTTTTAGAGTCCTATCATCTATATCCTCCTGAAACATGAAAACAGCTATCTTTCTAAAGGATCTCCATGGTCCGGAATGCTCAACAGCAACATCCACATCCTCAAAATATCTTAAATCATCCTCGGAGTTCACTAAGCCCCCAACTTTAAGGCATACCTTGAGGCCTTCTGATTTTATCTGCTCGATGAGACGCCTTATTCCTATAAAAGCGGCATATTTGTCTATATAGGTGGATCCAGGATCTATCACCAACAGATCGGATCCTATAATCTTTGAGAACGATACCACCTCCATTATAGCTCTCTTAGACGCCTCTGAGACGTATGGATTTTGACTTGATATGTTTATGTCCTTCTCCGGGGTTCCTACCACAATTTTCCTGCTATCCTTTGCCCTCTTTATCGTGTATATATCCTCTTTTTCTAGTCTGCTTGGAAAGAAAATGCTATCTGTTGGCACGAATATTCCGTCGCAATCCATGGAGAGAAGGGCCTTTACAGCTGATCCAAGTCCCACTCCCCACAGAAACTCAGTGGAGCATGTTACTATGGGCCTGACCATCGCGATCTCAGATAAAATTTTCTATAAAGATAAAAACATAGCTGCTCACAATAAATAATGTCCAGTTAGACTATTTTACAGTTTGTTTTCTCTTTACAGACTTACTTTAGGAAAAATTGAGCAAAAATGACATCTAGAAAAGTCCTATTCTTACCACAAACTTAATTTTTAGGACGAATATGCTGTTTGGATCCTTATTTATTGAGAGATTTTAATCTCATTCGTAAGAAATAGCGTTATCTCCGCTTTTTCTCTTCCTATTGCCAAGGGCAGCCTCGATCTCCTATTAACTACTTTTTCCATCTTTACTGTTTATAAAAGAAAAATTTACCTTATTCCTTTCTTTTTTAAATAAATTTTAGGATTTCATAAAAACAAATCGTTAATCTTAATGGGAATTACTAAGAGTAGGTTGTTAAAGTAGTTCAGGATGGGTATATCTATGTCCATATCAAGCTGAGTGAGAAAAGCTTAAATAATAGGACCCCTAGAACATTTATGGTCCCTCAACCTAAGGGACCAAGGTGAGAGAGATGTCTGAGAAGGCTGCCCGGTACCTCCCTCTTGCACCAGTTTATAGAATAATAAAAGATTCTGGTGCCGAGAGGGTTAGTGATGGAGCAAGGGAGAGGCTGGCCTACTACATGGAGAAACTGGCTACAGAAGTGGCCAAGCATGCAATAGACATAGCTAAGCACTCTAAGAGGAAGACAGTAACTAGCTCTGACATAGAGCTAGCTGTTTCAGCTATACTGAAGAAGTAGGCCAGCTTATCCCTCCCCCTCTATCTTTTTATTTTTGTTTTGGATAGGTTCAGATGCACAGCAAACATGATGTCATAGCCCTGTTGCTCTCTCCAACATCGATGGCCTTTCTAGTTGTGCTGGCAACGCTTCCTATGATAAAAGAAATGCTCACCTTTCTTCTAATAGGAATTGTTTTCTTGGTTATTCTTCCGGTCGCTCCGGTCGTGATAATGTCGTTAGCTGGAAGAGTTGACCTCATGGTGGTGGAGAGGAGAAGAAGAACGCCCTTTTTGATATTTTCCTCCATAAGCTATTTACTAGGCTTAATTTCATTTTTTGTAGTAAGATGTCGTGTAGGCATGATAATAGCAGCTTCGTATCTTGCAGTGAGCACTTCAATACTGATCTTAAATAAATTCACGAAAGTCAGTATACACTCAGCAGGAGCTTCTAGCTCTTGGGCGGTCCTGACTCTTCTAGGATCGGAGTTTTCTCTCCTAATTTTTCCATCCCTTCCATTGATAGCTTGGTCTAGATACAGAATAAAAGCTCACACACCACATCAGATATTAATTGGTCTGTTTGTAGGAGCTTTAGAACCATTATTTTTGACTCTCTTTCTCCTCTAACATATTCTCAAGCTTTTCAGCTATTCTCATCATCTCAGCGCTCATCTCCGATTCCGGCTTAAAGAGGACAAAGGGTTTTCCCTCATCGGTCATCCAGGCTGCTGATGGATCAAATGGGAGTCTTCCAAGAACCGGGACATTGGTTCTCATTGCCACTTCATCAGTCCAGTTTCCACCGAACATCTGGACCTTCACATCTCCGGGGCATATAAAGTAGCTCATGTTCTCTATTATTCCTAGAACTCTCCTATCAAGCCTCTTAACCATATTTATGGCTCTCTCAACGTCCAGCAGTGCTAGCCTCTGCGGGGTGGTGACTATTATAACTCCATCTAAGCTCAAATCCTGCATTATTGATAAGGGCTCATCACTTGTTCCAGGAGGAAGATCTATGATCAACCAATCAAGATAGCCCCAGTCTGTCTGATCGAAGAGCTGCTGTATTGCTTTTATCTTAAGAGGGCCTCTCCATATAATAGGCTCTCCTTCTCCTACTAAAAAAGCCATTGAGACAACACCTATTCCACCATGGGCTTTATATGGCACTATTTTATCATTAAAAACAGTTAATTGACCTCCTTCTGCCCCTAAAGCTTTTACAACATTCGGTCCTGTTATATCTGCATCAAATATAGAGACTCTCCTTCCAAGTCTGAAAAATGCTGCAGCTAGGTTAACTGCGACAGTAGTTTTTCCAACACCACCTTTTCCGCTCATAACAGCCACTATATGCCTTATGTTTTCCGGTTTTCTCGGAGGTTTAAGCTGAATTCTTCCTTCCGCCATTATCCCACCAGTTAGGTTAGCTTAACTTTGCATTCAAGATAAAAATTTATCTTCTCACTTCCTATTTCTTGGGCCCGTAGCTCAGCAAGGATTAGAGCGGCGGCCTTCGGAGCCGTAGGTCGCGGGTTCAAGTCCCGCCGGGCCCGTTTATACAGATAATTGGCGGTATAAATCGAGTGCTTTGTATCATCACAAAAATTTTAAGCAAACGGTATTCATCTTGTGCCATTCATCAAGCTGGATGGTGAAAGAATATTCTATGAGGTTTTTGGATCTGGAAGATGTGTTGTCCTGATACACGGGGCTTGGGCATCGCATAAGTGGTGGAAAAATCAAATTCCAGTGCTATCAAAGAGGTATAAAGTTATAGCAGTAGATTTAAGAGGTCATGGTCTTTCAAGCGAGCTTAAAAAACCTATATCGATAGATGAGTTCTCCAATGACATAAAAGCAATTCTGGAAAAGGAAGAAGTGGAAGAAGTAGCTCTTATAGGCTGGTCCATGGGAGGGATAATCTCAATGAGATATGCTATTGAGAACGACGTCAAAGCTCTTGTTTTAATAGCCACAAGAGCTCATAAGAACTACAGATATGACCCTGTCAGGGACTACATAGAGAGATTTGAGGAAAATTTGTACAAAATGATGTCATCTCCATATGAGCTAGCAAAATTAGCAGATGATAATTACAGGACAAAAGTTCTGAAGGAGGAACTGAAGGAAGTCCTTTCTAAAAATGTTCCAAGAGAGCTGCTAGATTGGATGATAGAGGAGATAAAAAAGTTTCCAGGGGATCCACTAAATGTGGCCCTTAGCGTCTCCGGATACGAACTTGGGGATAGGATAAAGGAGATAAAAGCACCCACCTTGATCATAATAGGAGATGAAGACAAAGTAATAGATCCCTCTCTTTCTCTTCGTCTCAAGGAGATACCCAATTCTGAGATCGTCGTCCTGAGAGGGGCAGGCCATTATCTCATCTTGGAGAGAGCTGAGGAGGTAAACACCCATATTATCAGCTTTCTCAACAGATTTTATCCACCTTAATAGGTCTATTTAACTTAAAAATTAAACAATCAGCCTGAGAGCAACATCTAAGCCAAGAGCTAGTTGATTTTTGTGATAAACCATAATTAAATCACGTGGAAAATTAAGTAAACCAATATATCTTGGCACAGAAAGCTTTCAAGTGGAGGTTCGGTAACTGCTTGAAATATGAAACTTCTGCAGCAAGATCCTCAGCTAAAGGGGAGATATGTAACAGTTACTCAGCGTGTTCAGTAGATTATAGAGAAATCATCAAACTCGCCTGTAGGCTCCTCCCATTCAACATCTACTCTTTCTACCACAGCGAGCTCTGGTCCTTTATGCGCCCATCTTATTATCTCCTCCACCTTATCTTTCTCCCCCTCTACTACAGCTTCCACGCTTCCATCTGGTAGATTTCTCACCCATCCAGTAACTCCAAGCTTTTTAGCAACTCTTCTCATAGATGATCTAAAGAAAACGCCCTGAACCCAACCATATATTCTCAGGTGGGCCCTCGCTAAGCTCATACATAGCTTCAGATGGCCTTGATTAAAAATATTTCTGGCAGTTTTGAGGCTAATCTTAGCCTATTATCTTACAGAAAATCGACAAGAAAGCCCACGGTTAAAACCGTGGGATGAATTGCCGATAACCTTAAATAAGAGTGCTCCTCATATCTTTGGCGAGTCGCCGGTGAACGTACTCAAGCGGGCTATGGGCTACATGCCCATAGCAGGGGCTGGTAGGGCGTTATGCCTTGGTCTTGACACAGCCCTGAACTCGGTAGGATGAAGCCTCAGGCTGACAAACCGGGAATCTCCCGGCTTTAGCCGCGGAGAATGTCAAAAAGGGCTATAATGCGTTGATAGCGGTATAGCTAAATGAAATAATTTGAGTTGGATTTAAGTTGTGTTTTTATTCCTCCTTTAGATAGGAGGTATATGCAAAAAATAGCTCTTGCAGTGTCAGAGGAGGATAAGGCATCTGTAAATATAGGAAGACATGTTGAACTTCTTCTTTCGGAAAAAGAGGAGAGAATAAAGCTGGTAAGGACAAATGAGCTTCATATATACTTAAAATCACATAAAGAGCTGGCTCCATGGGCAGATGCTGTAATATTTCTCTCTAGGCACAGTGGAAGCCCAGGAAAGCCCGTGATAACAGCTCATGCTCCCGGAAATTTCGCAAATGCAGAATATGGAGGAGAGCCAGGAAAGCTAAGCATAGCCTTTCCATATCTGATGAAGCTATTCCTGATAGAAGCTGAGAAGAATAGTGCTGGATCTGGCTATGAAGTGGCTATGGAACCCACTCATCATGGCCCATCCTTTGATGTTCCAACTGCTTTTGTTGAGATAGGAAGCAGCGAGAGGGAATGGATCGACGAAAAAGCGGGAGAAATAGTCGCAGTTTCTCTTTTAAGTGCCCTCAAAAAGCTGGATCAGGGAAATTTCGAGGTAGCAGTTGGGCTAGGGGGACCTCACATAAACCACCACTTCACTGAGATACAGCTTAGATCAAAATATGCTGTAGGCCACATATTGAGAAACTACGACATAGATGGGGCCAGCAAATCCTCGGTAATATCAGCATTTGAAAGAAGTGTTCCCCCTGCAAGAACAGCTATTCTGGACTGGAAAAGCTTAAGAAGTGATCACAAATCAAAAATAATTCCTATTTTAGAAGAAATAGGCGTTAGTATTGTGAAAACAAAGGACCTGGTGTGAGCCTTGGGAAAGCTGGAGACACCATTTCTTTTCGATAAAAGCGTGCCCAGAGAGCTCTACTTTAAGGTAAAGAGGAGACTAAATCTGATAGGCTACAGTGCAATATGGCTACCTTTTTCCTCTCTAAAGGAGGATACGCCTGAGTCCTTGTTGAGCTACTGTTTCAGAAAAAACATAAAAGTTCTTGTAACTTTTAGAAGAAGTTTACTTGATTTAAAGGGAGTAAAGGTCGTGATACCGAACAAGAGGGCTAGAAAGAGCGTGAACAAAATGATAGAGGTACTCTTCACAAAGCTCAGGGACTGCTAGGATCAAAATCTTTATTTAGTCTCGTCATAACTTTGAGCGGTGATAGCATGGCTGAGCTGATATATCTCGGCCATTCGGCTTTTCTTCTTGAGGTAGGAGGAAAAAAGATAATGTTTGATCCATGGATCTCAGGAAACCCCAAATGTCCCACAAAGCTGAGCGAATGCGAGGGAGCAGATATCTATGCTGTTTCTCACAGCCACTCCGATCACGGCTTAGATGATGCAATAGAACTGTCCAAGAGGAGGAAGGGAAAGATAGTTGGAATATTTGAAATAGCTCAGCATGCTAGTAAGAACGGAGCTAATTCTATAGGGGCAAACATAGGGGGACCCTTCGAAGTAGATGGTGTTTTGATAAAGCTGACTCAGGCAGTTCACAGCTCGGACTTAGGAGCACCTGTCGGTTTTATCGTAAAGGCTGGAGGGATTTCAGTCTATCATGCTGGAGATACAGGCCTCTTCTATGATATGAAGTTATTGGGAGAGCTTTATAGACCTGATCTAGCTTTATTACCGATAGGAGGTCATTTTACAATGGATCCAAGGGAGGCAGCCAAGGCAGTAGAGCTCCTTGGAGTGGAGAGGGTTGTGCCAATGCACTATGGGACATTTCCAGTGTTGTATGGGAAACCAGAGGACTTAAAGAAGGAGCTTAAGGAGAGAGGTATAAAAGCAGAGGTCATTCAGCTGGAACCCGGTGAGCGCAGGGAGCTGTGATCCAGTTGCCCGAGAACCATCTTATAGGAGAACTATACAATATCTCTAGGAAAGAGGTATTGGATTCTCCTGTTTTAATGGAGAAATTGCTCAGAGATCTGGCGGAAATGATAGGAGAAGAGATATTAGCAATTCATGTGCATGAATTCGAGCCCTATGGAGTAAGCGCATTCCTTCTGTTGAAAGAAGGGTATGTAGCACTTCATACATGGCCAGAGCATATTTATGCAGCAGCAAATGTGGTGAATTATTCGGATGAAAAGTGGTGCTGGGACACTTTTAATAAACTTGCATCTCTTTTATCTCCCTCCTCTCAAACGGCTATAATAGTGAAAACCGGAATCTAGAATCTCTTTTTACCTATCATAAAAATCATTCTAGGGTTCGTCGGCAGTTCCCAAAAAAGTTAATTTTATATAACTCTTAATGTGTATACTCAGTATTGTGGAAGTCTACCTAGGGGTTCCCTTCGGATATGAGCCCAACGATGAGATGAGAAAGCTCCTTGAGGACTTCAGGGATATGATAAACTTCTGCATAGATTATGCTCACAAGAGAAGGATTACCTCTTTCGCAAAGCTAAGAAAAGGAGTTTATGAGGAGTGGAAGCGGAGATGGGATTACTCAACCCATTTCTGCCATTCAGCCTGTAAAATAGCTTTAGCTATGCTCAAGAAACACAGGAAGAAGCATAAGAAGGAGAAGCCTGAGGCCAAGAAGTTATTCATGCAGCTTGACCCAGTGCTTTACAAGTTCTATGGTGACGGGGTTAGGATCTCGGTGAGGCCGAGGCAGTTTCTGTTCATAAATCTGAAATTCGGGGAATATCAGAAGAAGTTTATAGATTCCTGGAAAGAGGGAAAGCTCAAGACAGGTGAGATGACTATAAATGAGGACAAAATAATCATTCCCTTCAAGAAAGGTGTGGATCTGCAGAATCCAAAGGAATGGATAGCCATCGACATAAATGAATCTAACATAACAGCGGTAAGTTCAAATCCCCATGTTTTAAGGGTAGATCATGAGCTTAGGACAGTTCACACAACCTATTTTATCATCAGGAGAAATATTCAGAAGCTTGCTAAATATAAACCAAGGACTGCTCGGAGGCTTCTGAAGAAGTACTCCGACAGGGAGAAAAGAAGGACAAGGGATCTATGCCACAAAATTTCAAGGGAAATTGTGAATTTTGCTAAGCAACACAATCTCGGAATACTGATGGAGGACTTGAAGGGGATAAGAAAACGCATAAAAAGGGGAAGAATGCTGAACAGAAGGTTGCATAACTGGAACTTTAGAATGTTACAGTTCTATATTGAATACAAGGCTAAGCTTAATGGTCTACCAGTTGAGTATGTTAGCCCGAGGGGAACTTCAAGCCTGTGCCCGATATGTGGGGGAAGACTAGCTCCGAATGGGCACAGGCTTATGAGATGCCTGCGGTGCGGTTACGAGAAAGATAGGGATGTGACCGCAGGCATTAATATGCTCAGGATGAGGGGAGCCCCGTTGCCCCTGAAAGCCA